>NZ_CALJXO010000299.1:0-22283 GCF_937988555.1 uncultured Boseongicola sp.
AGCTACGCCACCTCGGACGAAGACCTGATTGAGGCCTCAGCCCGCATCAGACGCTTCTGCGAAGGCCTGACGTGACCGGTGCGCCCCAAGAATACTAGGTGGGGCTGCGCGAAAACGGCACAATAGTCTTTCTCATTGATCCTGAAGGCCGCGATCATCACATCGAAATGACCCAGATGGCTGTGATCAATAAACAGGGCGAGATCAAACCCCACGGCGACCATACCCTCACCGACGCAGACCACACCGCTATCCCTAAATAACTGATCACGCGCTCTGGCATCGATCGCGCCCGGTTGATCGACGACATTCTGCACACCGTCGACCACCTCAATCTGATCACCACCTGGGCGCACCAAAAAGCCAGCGACGCCGATCTCGAGACTGTCACGGACCCGCGTCTCATGGCGATGCACGACGGGCGTCAGGTCATTGTGAAGAAACAGGCCAATCGCCTCGCCAAAGACGACGAAACCAACTCTTCACCCTTTTCGAAATACCTAAGACCGCGCCGCCCGCATCAGGCGTGCCAAGGCGTAACGCGCCCCGAAACACCAGACCAGCCACCCGGCGTAATATCTCGGCCCAAAATCCGCTCGGGGTTCGTGGGCGGCGGCATATCCACGCCAACAAGCTTGGTAAACCCGAACCGCCCGTAATACGGCGCATCGCCAATAAGCATCACACGGCTCCAGCCATCCGCGCGTGACAGGCTTTCCTCGACCAATAGTGCGCCAAGCCCCTCGCCCTGCCGGGTCGGATGCACGGCAATCGGCCCCAATAATAACGCAGGCGCCTCGCCCACGCGCACGGGCCAGAACCGCACGGCCCCGGCCAAAACGCCTAGCTCATCGCGCGCCACCAAACTCAGATCAGCCACAGGATCGACCCCATCACGCAAGCGATAAGACGACAGCGCCTCGCGACCCGGCGCAAAGCAAAGATCGAAGAGCGCCTCGACCTCCCAAATATCCGCATTCGTTTCGCGCTCTAGGCCGTACATCCAACTTTCCCGACTTGGCATTTTTAGCTGGAAACGCGCCTAGCACGGGGCTAGGTCCGAGACAAACAGCAAGAAGAAAAAGGTACCGCGCCCCATGTTCTACCGCCCCGAAGACGGCCACGGCCTGAAGCACAATCCCTTCAATGCAGTGGTCACACCGCGTCCCATCGGCTGGATCTCAACGCGGGGCACAGATGGCCGCGAAAACCTCGCGCCCTATTCCTTCTTCAACGCGGTCGCCTATGTGCCACCGCAGGTCATGTTCGCCTCGACCGGGACGAAGCCCGACCGTGACGGCACAAAAGACAGCCTAGGTAATATTCGCGAGACGAACGTCTTTTGCGTCAACATCGTCGAATACGAAATGCGCGACGTGATGAACGTCAGTTCCGGGTCGTGGGATCGCAACGTCGATGAGTTCGACAAGGCCGGGATCGCGCGCGTCGAATGCGAAACCATTGCCGCATCCCGCGTCGCGAATGCACCTGCGTCACTTGAATGCAAGGTCACCCAGATCGTCCAGCTTCCGGGGGCCGCCAACTTCGTCACCTTCGGCGAAGTCACCGGCGTCCATCTGCGCGACGATTGTGTGGTGGATGGGATGTTCGACGTCCTGAAATTCCAGCCCCTGGCGCGCCTTGGCTACCGGGACTACAGTCGCGTCACCGAAGTTTTCTCGCTGAAGCGCCCGGGCGAAGAATAAGTCCTACCTCCGCCCTTCGCGCAACCATCCGGCCAACGCCAGAAACGATGCCAACAGCAATAACGCCCAGCCAGGCAACAGCGGCGACACGCGCACATCTGCCGTAAGATAGGCCTCGCGCGGCGTAATTGCGATCCAGCCACGCCCTGCCGCAACGCGGCCTTCGCGCACAGTGCGAATACCCGGCACGCCGTCTTCCAAAACCCGGATGCCGCCCCGTGTTTCAGCCACCGCGGCGTCCAGAACGGCGGCGCTGGCAATCGTTTCCTCAAACTCGCGCGGCGCGGATGGCCCAAGTGCGACCACCGCGTCCTGATCGCCCTCCAATAGGCGGTACAACCCAACCTCAGGACCCTCGAACGTCGCGGTGAAGCGCCCCGGGGACACCTCTTCCAGAGGCACCGTGACCACAGCGCCATCTGGCCCGGTGATCTCAACGGGGGCCACATCTTCTCCCAGCGTACGGCGCGTGATCACCATCGTCTGGCCTTCGGCCATAACGCTCAGCGCCTCCTCCTCAAGGTCGGGTTCCTTCATCATCCAATGCGCCAGACGCCGCAGCAATTCCAACTGCGGCCCACCGCCGTCGTACCCGCGCGACCACAGCCAGGCGTGATCCGATGCCAAAAGCGCCACACGCCCCTCCCCGACACGGTCCAGCACCAGCAACGGGCGCTCATCAATACCCGACATCACGGCCGTCCCGCTCTCCGGCACAACATCAATAATCCGCAGCCACTGCCCCCACGGCGCATCATCGCCCTCAACCTCGGGTTGGAACCCTTCGGTCACGGGATGGCGCTGACCGATGTCTGTGACGGTCGGCAAATAGGCTTCTTCCAACACCCGCCCCGAAGGCGCTGCGGGAATAATTTCGGCCAAAGGCGAACGATAAATCGAATCCGCTGTCGCAAAGTCTGGCCCTGCCGCAATCAAAAGCGCCCCGCCGTCTTCCACATAACGCCGCACGTTATCGAGATAGATCGCCGGCAAAATCCCGCGCCGCTTGTAGCGGTCGAAAATGATCAGATCAAACTCGTCGACCTTATCCAAAAACAACTCACGCGTCGGAAAGGCGATCAAAGACAATTCGTTGACCGGCACGCCGTCTTGCTTTTCCGGCGGACGCAAGATCGTGAAATGCACCAGATCGACCGAGGCATCCGATTTCAGTAAATTCCGCCACGTCCGCTCGCCCGCATGGGGTTCCCCCGACACCAGTAAAACCCGCAACCGATCCCGCACCCCGTTGATCTGGACAACGGCGGCATTGTTGCGTGTCGTCAGCTCGCCCAATTGCTCGGGCAGCGTGAACTGGATCACGTTCATGCCACCGTGCTGCAGCGTGATCGGCAGCTCCAGATCCTCGCCCACAGGCACGGTAAACCGCTGTGGCTCGGCACCATCCACGGCAATTTCAATCTCGGCGCGCTCGGGCAGACCAACGGGCACCGCACCCTGATCCTCAATCCGCAACGTCAGCGTCACAGGCTCATCCAAAATCGCAAAGGCAGGCGCGTTTTGGACCATCAACCGGCGGTCCCAATCGCTCGAACGCCCGGTCAGCAGCGCATGCAATGGTGCAGGCAAATCGGGGCTGCGCTCGATGTCATGCAACTGACCATCGGTCAGCAAAATAGCCCCCGCAAGTCGCGACCGAGGCTCCTCGGCCATCGCATTGGCCAAAGCCCCCATCAGCAACGTGCCCTGATCGCCCTCGCCATCCCCAAGCGTGACAATCCTCAATTCGGTGTTGTCCAGCCGCGCAATCTCGGCCTCAACCCCAGCAATCGCCTGCGTGATCTGCTCAGGCCGATCCGAAATCGCCTGACTCGCGCTTTCGTCCACAACCAACAAAACAATGTCGCTCAACGCCTCGCGGTCTTCGACCTGAAGTGACGGATTGGCCAAAGCCAAAACCAACACCCCAAACGCCATTCCGCGCAGCCACCAGCCCGCAAGCCCGCGCCAGACAGCAATACCGACAAACAGCACCGCCAACATCGCCCCGGCAAGAACCGCAGGCCAGGGCAACAGCGGATCAAAGAGGATCGTTCCGGTTTCCATTACTGCCCTAACCGATCCAGCAGCGCAGGCACATGGACCTGATCCGACTTATAGTTCCCGGTCAGCACATGCATGATCAGGTTCACCCCAAAGCGGTAGGCAATCTCGCGTTGTCGCTCGCCAGCAAAGCCGCGCCCCACTGGATACATCGGCGCGCCCGCCGCATCCATTGCCCATGCCGACGCCCAGTCGTTGCCGCCGATAATCACCGGCGTTACGTTGTCATTGAGATTGCGAAACGGCATGCCGTCCGCGCGTTCCGCGTCCGCAGGGGCAGCTTCCACCCAGACGTCCGGGCTTGCGTGACGTCCCGGAAAGTCCTGCAACAGATAGAACGTCCGCGTTAGCACATGATCGCTTGGGATCGGTTCCAAAGGCGGCACGTCCAGCGGCAAAGCCAGTTCCTGCAACTTGCGCCCGTTGGGGCTTGAGCCGCCAAACCGTGCGGTATCCGCATCGCGCGTATCAAACAGGATCATGCCTCCGGTGCGCAAATAGCGGTTCAGCTTTGCATAAGCCTCGGTCGAAGGGCGGGGCTGATCCGGCGTCACCGCCCAGTAGAGGAACGGATAGACTGACAACTCATCCGTCTCCAAATTCACTGCAGACGGGTCCGTTGGCTCGATCGACGTCCGCCGGAACAACACGCTCGACAGCCCCCGAAGGCCGGCACCAGACGTCCCATCGACCCGCCGATTGCCCGTCACCACATAGCCCAAAGACAACTCAGACGCCGCCAGCAACGCCTTCTCAATGTCCTCAACCGTCTCCTGCGCGCGCGCTTCAGGGGCCACCATCAACATCGCAGCCACGATCAAAGCAACTCCCTGCGCCCGTGGTCCGGTCAACCGACCCGACAGCCAAAGCGACGCCAGAATATCCACCATCAACGCCAACATGCCCAATGCCAGAGCAAGACCCTTCAGCGGCGTTTCACCCGTCACCGCCAAGCCCTCAACCGGCACATCGGCGGGCCAGACAACCCGCTCAAGACGATCCGCGGCCCCGATCACATTCCGCGCAATCCGCCGGTCCTCGCCCGCATAAAGCCCGGGCGGCAAGTCCGCCCCTAGCGCGCCTTCCGCAAGCTCCTCGCCCGCAACCCCGAACAATGCGCCCGCGTCCTCGATCTGTCCTGTCGCCGTCAAAACCTGATCCACCGTCCAGACCGTTCCGGCCAAATCTTCCGCTGTCACAGCATCCGGTGTCGACGACACTGCAAGACGCTCCAGCATCTGCACAAACAAACCCGACAGCGGCAAAGTCGACCATTCGGCATTGGCGGTCACATGAAACAAGACAACCTGTCCCGCATCCAAGCGCTTCCTTGTGACCAAAGGCGTGCCATCGCTTAACGCCGCGATGGTGCGCGAGGCCAACGTCGGATCGGGTTGCGCCATCACCTGCGCGGATACGGCGACATCCTGGGGCACGGCCAAGCCGAAAAACGGGCTTTGCGGCAAGAAGCCACGCAACGCCTTCGGCTCGCCCCACGACATCGCGCCGCCAACGTTTCGCCCGCCTGCACGCAAACGCACCGGCATCAAAATAGCCTCGCTGTCGCGCCCCACATCAGACGCCGCCAGCCGAGGCCCCGCGAACCGCACCAAAATGCCGCCCGCGCGCACCCAACCTTCAATTGCTTCCGTCTCGCCCGCGGCCAAGGTCGCAATGTCGGCCAAAACAATCACGTCAGGGTTCGCCAAGACAATGTCACCGATATCGCCCTCGATCAGATCCGCATTCGGCAACAGCGCCTGCTCAAGATAATGCGTTGGCGTCAAAAGTTGCAGCCCCTCGCGTTCGTCGCGCGCAGCCAGCAATGCCACCTCGCGCCGTTGCAGGGCGTCATCCGTCAGGCTGACCGCGCCCGCCGACCGCTGTCCTGACAATTCAAAGCGCGTGATCCGGTTGCGCAACTCAGGCGGCAGAGACAAGGCCAAAGACGCCACGTCCTCGCCATCGCCAAATTCAAACGTCGCACTGGCCAATTGCCGGGGCGTGCCTGACGGATCAAGCCCATGCCCGATCACCGTGACCTCAGAGGCGCCACTGGCACGGCTTCGCACCGCCTCCAACGCAATCGCGCCATCCGCAAACCGCGCGGGCCGAAGCCCCAATACCGGCCGCTGCGCCTCGAACACCGAAACCGCGCCCGCGCCCTGAAGCACTTCCAAAAGTCCATCGTGCCATGCATAGGATAACCCATCCGACACCCAGAACGTATCAAATCCAGACCCAAGCCCGTCGGCCCAATCTGCCACGACGTCCCCGTCCGGAGCCCAAGCCGCAGGCGCCAGCCCCGGCAATTCCGCGCGCCATACATCCGCCGATCGAAATGGCACGTCTCCTGCCGGGAGATCTGTCAAAACAATCACAGCCGTTTCACGCCCGGCCTGCGCGGCTTCGCCCAAGGCGCTATCAACGCGTTCTAACCGCCGGGTCCAATCCGACGCCCCGGCCCAGGTGCCGTCCATCAGCACCAACAATGGCCCGTCACCCGCTTGCCGCTCCTGCGGGTTCAAAACCGGCCCCGCAAACCCGATAATCGCAGCCGCAACCGCCAGCGTGCGCAACAGCAATAACCACCAAGGCGTGCGGTCCGTCTGGGTTTCCTCGTCCGTCAGCCCTAGCAACAGCGCGACACCCGGAAACCGCCGCCGGATCGGTGCAGGCGGTACAGCGCGCAGCAATATCCAGAGGATGGGCAAAGCGATCAGGCCCAGCAAAAGCCACGGCGCACTAAATCCTATGGGGCCAATGCTCCACATCAGTGCACGCGCTCCAAAGCGCCATAAAGCCAAAGCAAAGCGCCCGACGCCGACTTGTCCGTGTGATGGCAATGAAATTGCCACCCCGTGGCCCGCGCCAAAGCCTGCAACTCGTCTTTGCGCGCCGCCAACCGCTCCAGATACCGGTCGCGCAAATCGCCCGCTTTCAGCGTTTCGTGCGCCAAGGTTCCCCCAATACTTTCAAAAATTGTGCGTCCATTAAACGGAAAGGCTTCTTCTTGCGGATCAAGAACCTGCACCAACGCGCCATCAACGCCCCGGTCTGCCGCCCGCGTCAAAGCTGTACTTACAGGCGCAATATCCCCAAGAAAATCAGACACAAACACCGCGCGCGACCGCCCCGGCACACCGCGCAATTCCGGTGCGATATACTCAGCCGCCGCAGCACTTTCCGCCAAGGATGCCGTCAGACGCATCAGTTGCACCTGCCCCGCGCGCGGCGGCAGGCCTGCGTTGGTCAACCCGACCCGCTCGCCACCCCGGATAAGCAATACCGCCAAAGCCAGACACAACCGACGCGCCTCATCTGCCTTGGTCGGCAGGGATGCATCGGACGAAAACTCCATCGACTGACCCGCATCAAGCCAGATCATCACGGACTGCGCCGCCTGCCATTCCTTTTCGCGCACGAACAAACCATCGTCCGACCGCGCCGAGCGCCGCCAGTCGATTGCGCGCGCCTCGTCGCCTGCATGGCTGGGGCGGTACTGCCAGAACTGATCGCCCTGCCCCACACGCCGTCGCCCATGCTCGCCCGCCATGACGCTTGACGCCAAATGCTCCGCTGCCGCCAGAAGCGGAGGGAACGAGCCCGCGAGGGTCTCGGCATCCTGTCTTAAGCGCGCGACGTCTCTCACGCGGCCGCCTCCGTGCGGGTCACAACTTCGGTCACCTGTCTTATCACAGTGTTCAATTCGAGACCGCGTGCACGTGCGGCAAACGTCAGCGCCATGCGGTGCGTCAGAACCGGCGTCGCCATCGCCGCCACATCTTCGATCGACGGCACCAGCCTTCCCTCAAGCAACGCGCGGGCGCGCACCGTCAGCATCAAAGCCTGCGCCGCCCGTGGCCCCGGCCCCCAACCAACATTCTCGCGCACGATATCGCTGGCACCCGGTTCCTCCGGGCGACAGGCGCGTACCAGATCAAGGATCAACTCAACCACAGCCTCGCCCACCGGCATCTGACGCACCAAAGCCTGCGCCGCCATAAGTTCTTGCGGCGAAAACACCCGCGTTGAAACCGCTTCAGCTGACCCGGTCGTCGCCATCAAAATATTACGCTCGGTGTCGCGATCCGGATAGGGCACATCAATCTGAACAATAAACCGGTCCAGCTGTGCTTCCGGCAACGGATAGGTGCCTTCCTGCTCGATCGGGTTCTGTGTTGCCAGAACATGAAACGGCGCTGGCAAATCATGCGGCACGCCCGCCACTGTCACGGCCTTTTCCTGCATCGCCTGCAACAACGCCGACTGCGTTCGCGGAGACGCCCGGTTCACCTCGTCGGCCATCAAGAGCTGACAGAAAATCGGGCCCTTAATAAACTTGAACGCGCGACTGCCATCGGGACCGGTTTCCAGAACTTCCGATCCCAGAATATCCGCTGGCATCAAATCGGGCGTAAACTGCACCCGCTTGCCATCAAGGCCCAATACAGTGGACAGCGTATCCACCAGCCGCGTTTTTCCAAGCCCCGGCAAACCGACCAAAAGCCCATGCCCACCACACAGGATCGAGCTTAAAACAAGGTCGACCACGCGCTCCTGCCCAATGAACCGCTTGGTGATACTCGCCTTCGCCGTAGCAAGCTTTTCGCCCAGCTGTTCAATCTCGGCGACAAGGTCAGGGGTTTCTGTCATGGCAACGGGCTCCAAATATTCTATGATCTTACTAGACCCAAGTATGGCGTATTGAACAAATGGCAAAAGAAGAAATGGCACAAAACATCGTGAAACCCAGTGCGGAAGGCATTGCCGCAAGCGCGCGCGCCGTAAAAACACGCGGATTGCCGCCTGTACACCTGTGGAATCCCCCTGATTGCGGCGATATCGACATGCGGATTGCGCGCGACGGGACGTGGTTTTATCTCGGCACACCCATTGGCCGCCCCGAGCTTGTGCGCCTTTTCTCCACAATCCTGCGAAAAGACGGCGATCGTTACGTCCTTGTCACGCCTGTTGAGAAAGTCGGCATCCAGGTTGATGACGCCCCCTTCGTCGCCGTCGACTTCACTGCGACCGGAACAGGCCCCAACCAAACCCTCACTTTCGAGACCAACCTCGGCGATACCGCTACCGCAGGCCGCGCCCACCCGATCCGCGTAGAACGTGACGCACAAACCGGAGAACCCGCGCCTTACGTCCTGATCCGCGCCGATCTTGAAGCCCTCATCGACCGCAAAAGCTTCTACCGTTTGGTCGACATCGGAGCACACCATGACGTCGAAGGAACCAGTTGGTTCGGCCTCTGGTCGCAGGCGCATTTCTTCCCCGTTATTCCAAGTGCGGAGTTGCCGTAGCGCCGAATGGGCGCCGCAAACCCAGCCTAGCCATTCCCAACGGACGACTTCCTGAAATGGCGCGCGTTACGCCGCCTCGCGGCAAGTTCACCGCTGCTTTGGCCAATAGCGGGGATTTTGGCGTGGCGTCCGTTCACATGGCGCGGCGACAAAGCCGTCGACTGGGGTGCGCCAGCAACCACGTCTTGCTTGCATCACCGAATGGGCGCTCCCTTTGCGGGTGCGCTCCAGCAAGGTTGGCCGCACGTTTGCCGCGCTGGCGCTGGTCGTCGTCACAATCCAGAACATTTCAACCTTGACCGCCGCTTCAATGCGCCTGACCGACGGCACACTCGTTGACCCCTGCAACGGCCGTCTCGCAATGCCCCCGACCCCAAGGCCAAAAGTGGTTTCAGCCGTCTGCGAGACTTATCGCTGGCGCAGGTTCCTCTCACTTCTTAAAGACCAAGGTTATGACGTGGTTCCACAGCGGCGCGCGTTCGTTTACGCATATTATCTGTATCGCGTTTGGAACGATGACAGGCCGCAATATCAAAAGCTGAAAACAATCGAGATCGCCTTTCTGGTTGAATGGAGACGCGCGCCCGGCGTCGCCAAAACAGTCGATTGCACCCCTGTCTGGACGCAGCCCCGTATACAATGATTGAGGGGTCGGTATGGTCGCTCAAAACCCGCCTCGCACCAGCGCTATCGCGACAACACCTCCTCCAGTACGCTATCAAACCTCTCCCCGGCCTCAGCCCGCGCAATAAGCTCTAAAAGGCCCGCGCGCCCCGCCGCGCGCTCAATCGCCGCAACCTCTGCGGCCGCCGACCCGTAGGCCCGTCCGACGCCAAGTGCGCGAAAAGCATCATCCCACTGCCAGAAGCGGCGCACTTCCCGTATTCGTGTGCGTGAAAACGCGGTAACGCGGCCTCCGCCCCTTGGATGATTTGCAACATGCGTGGCCAGCCCCTCGTCGAACCAGGTCGGATAAGGCTGGCGCACCAGATTGCGCGGTCCCATCGCGCGATGAAGCCGCGAATGGGTCATTTCATGTGTCAGCGTCCCAACCGTCAGACCGCCCGGAGCGGTCATCACCGCGATATCTGAAATCGATAGCCCGTTACCCCCGGTGCCGAAGGCCCGCGCGCAAGAACGCGTGCCACAAAGAATAAGTGTCGGACGCGGCGCAAGATCCCCAAAAAAGCCCTCGACACGGCCGCGCGACGCCTCAACAAGACCCAGCAATTCTGATGCACGACCCGGCGCATCGGTCCAGACGCGCGGCGCAATCTCAGCCAGCCCATTGGCCCCCGGCAGAACCATGCGATGCGTGCCCGGAACCGCAACACCAACGATCACAGCGACAAAAAGGCTGTTGGCAAAAAAACTGAAAAGTCGCGCAAGCATGATTAGGCCGATTTGGGAAACTGCCGATCCTTTCTGATGCCGGCTGGCGGGCAAGTCCAGCAACACGCAAAAAATCACTTCGCCCCCAAATCTTCCTGACACCATCCTGTCAGGAGGGGTATGCAACAAGCAGGCATTCATCCAACAAAGGAACGCCGGAAGTGACTAACTCTCCTGCCAATCCGGTCGTATGGTGCGAAATTCCCCTGCGTGACATTGATCGCGGTATCGCGTTTTATATGTCTGTGTTTGATTTCAGCCTCACCCGTGACGACAACGGCCGCAATCCAATTGCCATGTTCAAAGACGACATGTCTGGCGTCTCAGGGCATCTCTTTCCGGGCGAACCTTCCGCGGCTGGAAACGGACCAACAATCCACCTGATAGTGCCGGACACGTTGGAAGCCGCCGCCGATCGCTGCCGGAAAGCCGGAGGCACCGTCAAGTCCGATCCTGTCCCGCTTCCAATACGCTCTTGACCCCGATGGCAATTCCATCGGCCTGTTTGAAGCGAACGCCGCTTGATGCGCAGGGCCGACCGTCTCTTTCAGATCGTGCAATTCCTGCGCGACGGTCGGCTCACCACGGCGGCAAAACTGTCGGAAAAGCTCGAGGTCAGCGAGCGCACGATATATCGCGATATCGCTGACCTCATCGGCACCGGCGTGCCAATTGATGGCGAAGCGGGCGTCGGCTACATCATGCGCGAAGGTTACGACCTGCCACCTTTGATGTTCACCCGCTCCGAGAACGTGGCCCCGACTGCAGGCGCGCGCCTGATCCGTGCCTGGGGTGGCACAGCCATGGCCGAAGCCGCCGAAGACGCCCTGGTAAAAATACGCGCCGTTCTGCCCGAGGACGCCCGCGCACGTGCAGGGTCACGCCTTCGAGATGCCCGACCTGGACGACGCCACCCGCGCGCGCCTGGATACATTAGAACGCGCCGTCGAAGCCAAGACCCGCCTCGCACTCGCCTATGCAACCGAAGACGGCGCCGCCACAACCCGAACCGTCCGCCCGCTTGGACTGTGGTTCTGGGGCAAAGGCTGGACGCTTGTGGCGTAGTGCGAACTCAGAAATGACTTTCGGATGCTCCGCGCCGACCGCATTGTCGACACCACCGAACAAGCGCCTTTCCGGGAAGACCGCGGAAAACGCCTCAGCGACTTTTACGCATCGCAGGACCGCTAAGCCTTCCCCTTTTTGAGAATACCTATAGCGCAGAGCCAGAAAAATACGCTGTCAGCCGTCGACTTTGCCACGCCGATCACCGCGCAAATTTGCGTACAGAACATGGTTGCGCCAGCGCCCGTCTATCTGAAGATAGGACTGCGCCACGCCCTCATATTTATACCCGCATTTTTCCAAAAGCCCGCGCGACGCCTTATTTTCCGGCAAACACGCGCTTTCCAGGCGGCTTAAATCCAACACTTCAAACGCGTGATGCACCATCGCCGTCAATGCCTCGCGCATATAGCCTTCACGCGCATGCGGCTCGCCCACCCAATAGCCGATTGTCGCTGCCTGAGCCGGACCACGTCGGATATTGTCCAATGTGATCGCCCCCAAAAGCCGCCCATCCTCGCGCCGCTCCATGAACAGCGGCAAAGCGGTGCCTTGCGCAATCGACCGGCTTGCCCAGTATACCCGGTTCACGAAGGACTTGCGCGACAGATGATCCCGCGCCCAGCGCGGTTCCCATGGCGTTAGAAATTCAGAACTTTGATCCCGCAAAGCCGACCAATGACGGAAATCACCATGCACAGGCGGTCTCAAGATCATCCGCCCGGTGTCAATCCGGACCTTGCGCCCGAACTTAAGCATTACGCCGCAAGCCTACCCGCCAAAGCCTCACGCTCCGGCGCACGCGAAACCGGCCCATAAAGCGCCAATGCTGTATCCGCCTTCTCAACCAATCCGGCGGCAAACGCCTTGGCATCGCCTGTCGTCACGGCATCGATCAATTCAACTGTTTCTTCCAAAGACGGCACCCGGTCCCAGATTGACATCAGACGCGCCAGACGTTCCGCACGGCTTGACGGACTTTCCAGGCCCATCAACATCCCCGCCTTCATCTGCGCGCGCGCCCGCGCAATCTCAGCCGGCGTCATATCATCCGCCGCCCGCTTCATCTCATCCACGGTCAGGTTCACCAGACCCTCGATGTCATCCGCCCCCGTGCCCGCATAAATCGTCAGCAAACCACTGTCGGCATAGGCCCCGGTCTGCGCGAAGATCGTATAGCAAAGCCCTCGCTTCTCGCGGGCTTCCTGAAACAGCCGGGATGACATGCCGCCGCCCAAAACAGTTGAGAAAATCTGCGCCGTATACACGGCCGGATCGCGATACCCCGGCGTTTCAAACGCCAATGCAAAATGAGCCTGCTCAAGGTCTTTCTCAATCCGATGCTCACCGCCCCTAAACGCCGCAGGATCCGTCGCTCCGCCGCCCTGCGCCGCCAAATGCCCGAACGCGGCTTCCGCCGCCTTCACAATCGCGTCGTGGTCCACGGCCCCAGCCGCCGACACAATGATGTTTCCGGGCGCATAACGCTCGGCCACAAACCCCGACAGATCCGAAACACCGAACGATGACACCTTATCGGTGGGCCCCAAAATCGTGCGCCCCAAAGGTTGGTCTGGATACGCGGTCTCCTGAAGCCAGTCGAAAATCACATCGTCCGGCGTATCGTGCGCCTGTCCGATCTCTTGCAAAATCACGTGGCGCTCGACCTCGACCTCGCGCGGGTCAAACGCCGGGTTCAACACAATATCGCTGATCACATCGAACGCCAGCGGCACGTCATTTTCCAGCACGCGCGCATAGTAAGCCGTCATCTCGCGGCTGGTATAGGCGTTGATATAGCCGCCCACATCCTCGATCGCCTCGGCGATATCCAAAGCTGATCGCTTTGCCGTGCCTTTGAACGCCATATGCTCAAGGAAATGCGCGATGCCGTTCTGCTCAAGGCGTTCGTGCCGCCCTCCGGCGGCCACCCAAACCCCAAGCGAAGCCGACGCCAGCCCCGGCATATGTTCGGTCACGACGCGCACGCCGTTCGACATGCGATGTATTTCAACGGTCACGTTGTGCGCCTCTTTCGGATCAAAGCTTCAATCTCCCCAAGGTCATTCCCAACACGTGTGACCCGTTCTGACCTTTGATAAAGATCCCCCATCCGGTTTGGAAGGGGTGGGCGAATTCCAGTTGCCGCCTCAACCGCATCCGGGAATTTGGCGGGATGCGCCGTAGCCAAAGTGATCATCGGTGTCGCCGAGACGCCCTGATCCATCGCCACCTTCACGCCCACTGCCGTGTGCGGGCAAAGAACCTCGCCGGTCCGCTTTTGCATGGCCGTGATCATGGCGGTGGTTTCGTCTTCCGATGCCCGCCCGGACCCATAGATATCGCGCAAGACACCAATCGCGCCCTGCGAGACCGGAAAGCCTCCGCTGCCCTTCAACTCGTCCATCAACTGAGCAACCGCGCGCCCGTCGCGACCGTAGGCCTCGAACAACGCGCGCTCAAAATTGGAGCTTACCTGTATATCCATCGACGGGCTGATCGAGGGCGTCACACCCTCTTTGGTATAGGCACCACTTTTCAGCGTCCGATGCAGAATGTCGTTCTGGTTTGTCGCGACGACCAAGCGCTCAATCGGCAACCCCATGCGCTTGGCAATGTAACCCGCGAAGATGTCGCCAAAATTCCCTGTCGGCACGGTGAAACTCACCGAACGCTTTGGAGCTCCCAAAGAAACCGCAGACGAGAAGAAATAAACAACTTGCGCCAGAACCCGACCCCAGTTGATCGAATTCACCGCCGCAAGTCGCACCTCGTCGCGGAACTCAAAGTCCGCAAACATATCCTTCACTGCCGCCTGACAATCGTCAAAATCACCGTCCACCGCCAAAGCGTGGACGTTCGTCTCGACTGGCGTGGTCATCTGGCGGCGCTGCACCTCGGACACGCGTCCATGCGGATACATGATGAACACATCGACCGCGTCCAGACCCCGAAACGCCTCAATCGCCGCCGACCCGGTATCGCCAGACGTGGCGCCGACAATCGTAACTTTCTCGCCCCGACGAGTCAGGGCTGCCTCGAACATCTGCCCGATCAGTTGCATCGCAAAATCTTTGAACGCCAGGGTCGGGCCGTGGAACAACTCCAACAGGAAATGGTTCGCCCCAAGCTGCACCAGAGGCGCGCGTGCGTCATGGCTGAAAGAGGCATAGGCCCGCGCAATGATCGCCTCAAACTCATCATCGGTGAATGCATCGCCGATAAAAGGACGCATCACCCGAAACGCCTTTTCCTCATAGGACAGGCCCGCCAAAGCTGCGATATCGCCGGCAGACATCTGCGGAATGCTGTCCGGCACATAAAGCCCGCCATCGCGCGCCAGCCCCGTCAGCATCGTCTCTTCAAAATTCAAAACCGGAGCCTGTCCCCGGGTCGATACATATTTCATCACACTTCCTCGCCGCGTCCCCGCCTCATACGCCAAAGAAAAAACGCCGTCATCCCCGCCCAGACAATTGCAAGGCCAAACCACTGCACCGCATAGCCCAGATGGTTGTTCGGAATGCCCACACTCGTGACCGGCAAAGGCGTCGCTCGCGGGTCAGTCCCCGACACACTGCGCGCCACGATCAACACAGGTTCCGTGCCCAATGCCGCCGCCATCACGTCCACATCGCGCGCGAACACCAGCCCGGTCGCGAAATCCGGCGCGGGCGTGAAACGATCGACCTCACGCGGCCAATGCAGATTGCCCACGACCTCCATCGCGACGCCCGGCCGCTCCGCATCGCGCGACGCACTCGGCACAAACCCCTCGTCGACCAAGATCCGACGGCCACCGTCGGTTTCAAAGGCAGACACAACCCGAAACCCTGGCCCAACCTGCGGCACTGACGTTAAGGCCACCAACTCGGTTCCAAGGGTCCGCCCCGACACAGCAACCGGCAAAAACCGATCCACTTCGACATCGAACGCATTGGGTAAAGCCACCGGCGCGGCGCCGATCCTGGCCTCGATCTCGTCCAGCATCGCGGTCTTCCACGCCAACCTTTGCAACTGCCACGCGCCCAGCGTCGACAGCACAAGACAGCCGACAATCCCGAATACCAATGGCAAAATCATGCGCCGCATGAAGGGTCTCCCAAGCCAAAGGCGCGAGAGCCCCCGCGCCTTTATCCTTTTACAAATACCTTCGCCGGAGGCGCATACCGCGTCTCGCGTGTCAGCCGCCCCAGACGTAGACCGCAGCAAACAGAAACAACCAGACCACGTCCACAAAGTGCCAGTACCAGGCAGCCGCCTCGAAACCGACATGCTTTTGTGGTGTGAAATCCCCGGCACGTAAGCGCATGTAGCAAACGAACAGGAAGATCGTGCCAATTACCACGTGGAAGCCATGGAAACCCGTCGCCATGAAGAAGTTTGCGCCGTAGATATTGCCCGAGAACCCAAAGGCCGCGTGGCTGTATTCATAGACCTGGAAGACCGTAAACAGCATGCCCAACAGAACCGCGAGGATCAGGCCCGTCGCCATGTCTTTGCGATTGTTCTCGTGCGCCAAAGCATGGTGCGCCCAAGTCGCCGCAGCGCCCGAACACAGCAGGATTAACGTATTGATCAGCGGCAAATGCCAGGGATCAAACGTCTCGATGCCAACCGGCGGCCAGATACCATCAATCGCAGGCGACAGCCCGTTCGGATCCATCGGATAGATCGCATGCTTGAAAAAGCTCCAGAACCAGGCTGCGAAAAACATGATCTCGGACATGATGAACAAGATAAAGCCATACCGAAGCCCCAACCGGACAACCGGAGTGTGATCGCCGATGCGGCTTTCAGACACCACGTCGGACCACCACGCAAACATCACGTAAAGCACAAGCGCGAGGCCAACGAAGAACATGAATGGCGTGACCTGGTGCATCCAAAGCACCGCCCCAAACAGCATGACAAAGCCACCCACCGCGCCAAGAAGCGGCCAGATCGAAGGGCTTAGAATGTGATAGTCGTGGTTTTTTGCATGCGCCATATTAGAGGTTCCCTCGGGCGTTTAGTTGATATCTTGCACAGGCACACTTTCGGTGACCAGCGCCGCCTGCTTGGGAGCGTAGTCCTCCGGCAGGTCTGTTTCATAGAACGTATAGCTTAATGTAATGACCGTAACATGGCTGGCGTCTGGGTCATCCAGAATTTCCGGCTCCACAAAGAAGCTCACAGGCATCAAAACGCGCTCGCCCGGCTCCAAAATCTGAAGCTCAAAGCAGAAACACGCGATTTTCGAGAAGAACGACCCACCCGCGAAAGGTGCGACATTATACGCTGCCGTTCCGGCAATCGGGCGATCCGTAGGGTTGTAAGCTTCGTAAAACGCCAGACCCTCCTGACCAATGCGGATTTCCATCTCGCGCTCGACAGGTTTGAACTCCCAAGGCATGCCCTTCTCTTTCGAGGCATCAAACCGTATCTTGATGGTCTCTTGCAGCGGCTCATCCATTGCGGCCTCGGCCACATCCGTCGCCCCGCCCCAACCGGTTGTTCGACAAAACCAGTCATACAAAGGCACTGACGCCCAGGCGAGCGAGCCCATAAACACCACAACACCGACAAGCTGAAGAACAGTCTTCTGCTTGGGATCCCGCGGCAGTTTGGTCACGTCGCTCATCAGTTGTTCTCCACCGGCAACAATTCTGTTCGCACGGTGTGGTCAAAACCCTGTACGGCCTCGCCACTGGTGACTTTCACAACCGTCAGGCCAAAGACCACGGCCACAAAAGACACCAACGTCAACGCCACACCCACGTTGCGCGATAGGCGCCGTTGATGCAGTTCGTGTGTTGCTTTCAGGTCCATCAGATAACGCCTCCTGCTTTCAGCGCATAATCCACCAAAAGCGCGCAAAAATGCACAAACAGATAATACAGCGAGAAGCGGAAGAATGCTTTCTCGACCTTAAAGTTATCGGCCTCGGACATCACCTCGTCACGCCGCCAAATCTGGTAGGCACCCCAGAGGAACCACGCATTCAGAGCAACCGCGACAAGCATGGTCACAGGACCGCCTATGCTTGTCAGCGCCAGCCAGACCGGCACCGGGGCCAGCAAAACCGTGTAGGCAAGGATGTGATTGCGTGTGGACTTGCGCCCATGCGTCACCGTCAACATCGGCACGCCCGCGTCGTCATAATCCGAGCGCATGAACAACGCCAAAGCCCAAAAATGCGGCGGCGTCCACATGAAGATCACCGCGAACATCAAAACGGCCTCAACCGAAACCGACCCGGTCGCCGCGACCCAGCCGATCAGCGGAGGAAACGCACCAGCCGCCCCACCAATCACAATGTTCTGCGGCGTCGAGCGATTCAGCCACATTGTGTAGACGACGGCGTAAAAGAGGATCGTAAACGCCAGAAGAAACGCCGCCAAAAGATTTGTGGCCAAGGCCAGCATCACGACGGAAATTCCCGAAAGTCCGACACCAATGGCCAAAGCCTCGCCCGGCTCAACGCGGCCCGATGGTACGGGACGCTTCGCCGTCCGCCGCATCACCGCATCAATATCGGCGTCGTACCACATATTCAAAGCGCCCGACGCACCCGCGCCAACAGCAATGAACAAGATCGCGGCGAAAGCCTCGACCGGATGCAGCGATACAGGGGCCACCAAAAGACCGACCAGCGCCGTGAAGACCACAAGCGACATCACCCGTGGCTTCAACAGTGCAAAATAGTCCCCGAAAGTCGGTTCGTATTCGCGGGTAATGCTGGCTGAGATATCCGTCATTTCAAGTCGCCCTTACTCGGCTGCCGCGACCTGAACGGACCCGTCCACGATGCCCTGCGCAACCTTCGTCTCGGCCAACCAGGCTTCATAATCCGCCTCAGTCACCGCTTTGACATTGATCGGCATATACGCATGGCTCAACCCGCAAAGCTCGGAACACTGACCGAAGTAAATGCCCTCCATGCCCTCATCGACTTCAAACCACAGCTCGGCCAGACGACCGGGAACCGCGTCCTGTTTCACGCCGAAGGCCGGAATAGTCCAAGAGTGGATCACATCCGCTCCAGTCACCTGAACCACAACAACCTTGCCGGTCGGAATGACGATGGATGTATCCGTCGCCAGCAAGAACTGCCGGTCCGTATAGCCGGCGGCTACCAGCTCTTCAGACACTTCCGGCGTCAGCATGTTGCCCGCATCAGACCCGATCATGTAGCTTTCGAACTCGATGCCCTCATCAACATACTCATAGCCCCAGTACCACTGATAGCCCGTCGCTTTGATGAACACATCGCCTTCGGGAATGATCTGCTCTTTAAACAGAACCGGTAGCGAGAACGCCCCGATGAAGACGAGAATCACAATCGGCACGACTGTCCATGCAACTTCGATCGGCGTGTTGTGAGTGAATGTTTTTGGCTCAGGATGGACGCGCTTGTTGAAGCGTAAAATCACATACAGCAAAAGTCCCACAACAAAGAGCGTGATGATCGAAATGATCACCAGCAAGAAGTTATCCAGCCAAACCAGATCCTGCATGATGCCAGTGGCTTGGGGCTGAAAGCCCATCAAGCCGTCCGTGGGCTGGCCAATGATCTGAAGGTCCTGAGCGAGAGCGGAGCCTGCCGCGCCAAAAGTGGCGCCCAGTCCGGTAAGAAAGGTCGAAAGACGCATGTCGAAGATGGTCCTGTTTTTGTTGGTGTTCCCTTGCCGCGCAAGAAACCTCACGCGGCACTGTTGTTCTTGGCGCCTTAGAAATCATATTAGGCCCTAGGGAACAAGACACTGAGTTGCGGCATTCAGCCGCCTGTGCCCCCGCGAAAAGGATAAAAAATGGCCGAGACAGCCCCCTTCCGCCCATTCGAGACTCTGCTTAACGAGGCCCGCGCGCTTGCAATGCTGCGCAAGGCTGTCGCAGGGGCTGATGACGGCGAATTGTTCCTGGAACGCCGCCGCTCGGAAATGTTGTCCTTCGACGATGGACGGCTCAAAAACGCCAGTTATGACGCAGGACAAGGCTTTGGTTTGCGCGCTGTAAAGGGCGAAACCGCTGGATATGCTCACTCTACCGAGATCACCGAACACGCCCTGAAGCGCGCCGTCGATACCGCGCGTCTGGCTGTCGGAGACGGCGGCGGCACCCTCGCTGAGGCCCCGCACGCGACAAATCAAAAGCTCTACGGTGACACGGATCCGATGGCGGATGCGGAATTTCCCGTCAAGATCGAAACACTTTGTGAAATCGACGCCTATGCCCGCGCCTTGGACAAACGCGTCATTCAGGTCTCCGCAGCCCTTGCTGCCTCCATTCAGGAAGTGGTGATTCTCCGCCCCGAAGGCCACTCCGTCACCGATACCCGCCCGATGACCCGCCTCAACGTGTCGATCATCGTCGAGGAAAATGGCCGTCGCGAAAGCGGCAATTCCGGCAGCGGCGGGCGTTACGCGCTGACCGGCCTCATCGACCCCGACCACTGGAAATCCACCGCCCGAGAAGCCCTGCGTATCGCTCTCGTCAACCTCGAGGCCGTTCCCGCCCCGGCAGGCGTCATGGACGTCGCACTGGGCCCCGGATGGCCAGGCATCCTGTTGCACGAAGCCATCGGCCACGGCCTTGAAGGCGACTTCAACCGCAAAGGCTCTTCCGCGTTTTCCGACCTCATGGGTAAACAAATCGCCTCCAAAGGCGTCACCGTCCTTGATGACGGCACCATCCCCGACCGTCGCGGCTCGATCACCGTTGACGACGAAGGCACGCCCGGCGCAAAAAACACCCTGATCGAAGATGGCGTCCTTGTCGGCTACATGCAGGACCGCCAAAACGCCCGCCTCATGGGGGTGGCCGCCACCGGCAACGGACGCCGCGAAAGCTATGCCCACGCGCCCATGCCCCGCATGACCAACACCTACATGCTGTCGGGCGACGCAAACCCCGAAGATATCGTCGCGGATGTAAAAGACGGCATCTACGCCATCGGCTTCGGCGGCGGTCAGGTCGACATCACGTCGGGCAAATTCGTCTTCTCCTGCACGGAAGCCTACAGGGTGAAAAACGGCAAGGTCGGAGCCCCCGTTAAAGGTGCCACCCTGATCGGAGATGGCGCCACCGCCCTCAAGCAAATCCGCGCCATTGGCAACGACATGAAACTCGACCCTGGTGTGGGAAACTGCGGCAAAAACGGGCAATGGGTGCCGGTTGGCGTCGGGCAGCCAACGCTTTTGATCGGCGGTCTGACCGTGGGTGGCTCGGCGGCCTAAAAAGAAAAGGCATCCAAGAAATCGGATGTCCGCAGAGGGTCCAAAGCCGATCTGTGTCCTGCTTTTGTGACCTCAAACAAGGCCGCCGGTGCGGCGTCGTATCAATTTGATGCTCAAGTGGGATTGCGTGCGGAGATCACCCAAGAGGACGTCGGCGCCCAGATACCATTCCCGTCCCGTTCCAGACCCTCAAAGAAAGTGCGCATCTCGCGTTCGATTTCGGGGCGCTTGGCCTCGGCAAGCGCCTCTCCGGCCTCGCGGAAGACTTCGCCGGCTGGACCGATTGCCAAGGCGAATGCGATGCATTCTTCCGGGGTTGTGCCGACCATAATCTTTTCGTCCACGCGGGTGAAAGTAACGTCCTCATAGCCAGCGCTTTTCATCATTAAGCCCGTCGTTTCCTGATTGCCCATTGAGAATGGGCCGGGTCCACACGAGTCTGCGTCTTCGCCCGGAGGCGGGAGATGGCGAAGGGCGATGTCCTTTGCTGCCTGCCAGGCCGGGTTTTCTTCGCGACGACGCCAGACGATATGTGTCATCTGTCCGCCTGGCTTGAGCGCCAGACGCATGCGCCGCAATGCTGGAACGGGGTTCGTAAAGAACATGGTTCCGAACCGCGCGACCACGTAGTCAAATTCGTTTTCGGGCAGCGCGATCTCTGCATCCCCACGGCGAAACTCGGCGTTCGTGTGACCCTGTGCAGCAGCGTCTTCGCGCGCTTGTTCCAGGAAAGCATCGACGCAATCGATACCAACGACGCGCCCAGTGGAGCCGACCATCTCGACAACTTGCAGCGACATATCTCCCCAGCCGCAGCCGACGTCGAGCACTGACATCCCTTTTTTGATGGGCAAATTCGGAATTACTGCAGCGGAATGGCGTGACAGCCCGCCCTGTAAGATGTGCCTATATTTTGTGAATTTTGGTTCCAGAACCGAGTTCCAGAACTTCACAAAATCCGTGTCGTCTTCATTGTCCAAAGCCATGCTTCGTCCTCCCTTTCTGAGATCCATATCGAATGATCTGGATAAGGTGAAAAATGGCGCCCGCTCCTTTTAACACCGGGCGAAACTGAAGCCGGGCAGGAGACCGGTGAGATTCTCCGTAGGGTGAAAGAACCTTATGCGTTCGGCTTCGCGATATCTCAGGCGAAATTTATACGGCGCCATCTGTTGCCACAAACATGCCCTTCGGTCTTTTCTCTATCGCAAGCCAGTCACCGAGTATTGGGTTGACGATGCGGTTCGCCGCGCGCCTGCACGGAGGCATTGCCAACGTCATACCGACGTCGCCTTTTCGCGCATTTTTCCGGTGTATTAACGGCGAACGTCTTTGCGGCCACATCGCCGCGCTTCTTGAAATTCCATGTGACGCCGGTCTCACCAATTATCACGCCGCAAAGGCGGGCGATATTCAACACGAACGGGACAAAGGCTGTTGAAGCGGCGCACCTCCTGTCGCCATCGGTTTGCCGGCCTACCCGGCACGCCTAGCCAACATCCCCGACCCGCCGCTGATCTCGA
>NZ_CALJXO010000300.1:0-2882 GCF_937988555.1 uncultured Boseongicola sp.
GGCGGATACCAATAAGGCTTCCGGCATCTCCGGTCGTGAGGGCTGAAACGGAGCTTTGTGTCATGCGGCGTATAATGTCGCTTCTATTGTTATCGCGGGTCGCAACCCGTCATTTTCTAACCCGATTGGCGGCAAATTCACAGTCAGAAGCACCTTTTCAGCCCCCGGAAACCTCGATTGTGGTTTCGGGCAGCTTAATTCCCGCCAATTGTTACGCCGCCATCGATCACAATGCCCTGGCCGGTAAGGAATTTGCCTGCTTTTGAGGCCAGAAAAACGGCCATGCCGGCGATCTCATCGGGGTCACCGATTCGCCGCAACGGGGCGTTCGCCGTAGAGGCCTTCAGGATCTCGGGGTTTTCCCAAAGGGCGCGCGCGAAGTCGGTCTTGACCAGTCCCGGCGCAATGGCATTGGCGGTAATTCCATGCGGGCCGTATTCCACCGCAATGTTGCGGGCAAGCTGGAAGTCGGCGGCCTTGGAAATGCCGTAGGCGCCCAGCATGGATGAGCCGCGCAAGCCTCCAATGGAAGAAACGATGACGACCGCCCCATCGCCGCGCTCCTTCATTTGCGGCAATACCATGTTTGACAGCCAGAAATTGCTTTGCACGTTGCAGTGCATGATTTTTTCAAACGCGTCGTCGGGGCAATCAATGGAAGGGCCGAAATAAGGGTTCACCGCGGCATTACAGATCAAAGCATCAATTTGGCCCCATTTGGCGTTGGTCTGATCCACAAGATTTTTCAGTTGTTCCTTGTGAGAAATGTTGCAAGGCACAGGGATGGCAACCTCCGCGCCATTTCCGTGGGCGGCGTTGATTTCTTTTGCAACCGCATCGCACGCGTCCGCTTTGCGGCTTGAAATAACCACTTTCGCGCCATGTTCGGCCAGACGGTAGGCGATGGCTTTGCCAATGCCTTTGGTGGATCCAGTGATAACGGCGACTTTCCCCGACAGGTCGAACAGAGTCATGTGGTGACGCTCCTTTTGTGGTTAACGACCGGCGCGGGCAATCGTGACCGGTGGATTGACGTGGCGCAAAGCGATCTTGCGCAGGAATCTGCAAGGTGTAGCGTATGAACACAGGCGGGCACTTGTGAAGGCCTGAACGCACTATATTTAAAGGGCCTCAGGCGATTTTTGCCTTGAGCCGGTGTGACGGGCAAAAGATTTGGGAGAAGAGGACAACCTCCATGAAAAAAGTACTGACATTGGCGGCGGCGGCGGTCTTGCTTGCCGGCTGTACGACCACCGACCCCTATACGGGTGAACAGCGTACCAGCCGTGCCACGCAAGGCGCGATTATTGGTGCCTTGGGCGGCGCGATCGTTGGCGCACTAACCAACACCTCCAGCGGTGACCAAGCCGCAAAGAACGCGCTGATCGGCGCGGGCATCGGTGCCCTCGCGGGCGGGGCCATCGGCAACTATATGGATCAGCAAGAAGCTGAGCTGCGACGTGAGCTTGAGGGCACGGGCGTGCGGGTCTACCGCAACGGCGATTATATTGAGCTCATCATGCCGTCGAACATTACCTTTGACACCGGCAGCTGGCAGGTGAAGCAGGATTTTCGGCGTACCCTGCATTCTGTGGCAACGGTGCTGAACCACTACAACCGCACTTACATCTACGTTGATGGCCACACCGATACGGTGGGCAGCCGTGAATACAATCAGGATCTTTCTGAACGCCGTGCCGAATCAGTGGCGCAAGAACTGATCGTTCGCGATGTTCTGGCGGGCCGATTGATCGTTCGCGGATTTGGGGAAACCCAGCCGTTGATTCCGACCGGCGATAATGTGAATGAGCCGCAGAACCGCCGTGTGGAAATCCAGATCGTGCCCTATACCAACGACCGGAACTACTAAAGTTCCGCTATTCTGGCTTCGGAAAAGGGTCGGGCGCATTGCGCTCGGCCCTTTTTTCTTGTGCGCGATGCGGACCCCTCTGGTTTGGTTAACAGATTGGAAAGCAGGCTCGCCCCAGACTGGCGCTATTCGGGGAAACAGCTATTCGGCCAGGGCCCCTGGGGGAGTGCGCGCCAAATGTCCTTTTTGACCAATATTTTTGTCATCGGATCCTATGTGATTATCGCCCTGGCGCTCTCTATGGGGCTGCAGGCCTTTGCAGGGGTTGAGCCCGTCGTGGGCTGGTTGGCAGCTGCCGTATTCTTCCTTTTCGCCGCGCAAATTCACGGGACCCTGAACAGAGCACAGGAAAATGCGGTCCTGAGCAGTGAGATCGCGACGCTGCGACAGGCGCTTGGGGCATCCGAGCAAGACCTTGAAGCCATGGCAGA
Organism: uncultured Boseongicola sp.; assembly: GCF_937988555.1. Classification (NCBI taxonomy): domain Bacteria; kingdom Pseudomonadati; phylum Pseudomonadota; class Alphaproteobacteria; order Rhodobacterales; family Paracoccaceae; genus Boseongicola; species uncultured Boseongicola sp. Next base: position 2,302 of record NZ_CALJXO010000300.1, read on the forward strand.
ACGCCTTGACGACATGGACGGCCGTGTGCAGGGCGTAGGGGATGTCCGCAATCGGCGGCTGACATCCGAAATGAAAGTCCTGGAAAGCCTGGTGCAGCAATTTGCCAGCGGCATTGCCGAACGGACTGCCGAACGGCAAAAAGCCGTGATGCCGGATCGGGTCGCGGACAATAATGAAATTCCAAATGAAGACTGGAAGGTTGGCAAGTTCGACAAAGCCAATCCCAGCGCGTTTGATCGCGCGACAGACGAACAACTGTTGACGGCGGTGCGCGAGTCGCTTGCCGAAAATCGAGTCGATTTATATTTGCAGCCCGTTGTCTCGCTGCCCCAGCGCCGATTGCGTTTCTATGAAGCGCTGACCCGACTTAGAGCAGACAGTGGCGAGATACTAATGCCGCGACACTATCTTCGGGTTGCCGAAGATGCGGGCCTGATGTCGACGGTGGATAATTTGCTTTTGTTCCGTTCAGTGCAAATCATTCGTAAGCTGATGGAATCAGAAAACGACGCGCGTATGTTCTGCAACATTTCATCCAGCTCACTTCAGGACAAGATCTTCTTCCCGCAGTTTCTCGACT
>NZ_CALJXO010000301.1:0-6503 GCF_937988555.1 uncultured Boseongicola sp.
CAAACCAAGCTGCTGCAATTGAGGTGATAAAGCGAGCTGGGGATAAATTTATTTTTGTAGATTGAGGTAAAGAGTGAAAACCGCCATCAGGTGCCGCCTGCGCTGATGCTGCCGGAAGACCGCGCCAAGGTTAAGGCTTCCCATCCGAACTCGACGCTTGAGCGTGAATTCATGCGTGTGGACGGCTACGAAGAATACCATAAATCCCTCTATCGCTATGTGCTTCGGGATGTTTAGCGACGCCCCATGGGTTATTTACCCGTCGTTCGGCCTACGCGACCACGGTCGCCGTGCGCGAGGAGGCGGCTAATGGTGATGCCTGCTCTGGCGCGGTTCTACCCAGTCACATCCCGAATTTTCGGACGGCTGGGCCTGGCCTGGTCTCTGCCTGCGGCGGCAGGGGCGCAGGAGGTGGCGCCTGAGGACATAACGCCGATGCCGCCGGTGGCTTTTGATCCCGCCGAGCGCGACCTCATCCAGCGCGCGGCGCCTGGGTCGACCCTGCCGCAGGAATGGCCGCCTGTCTGGGCATGAGGGTTCCAATGTCGCGACGATGCGCTACACGCTGAAGAATGTGCTGGCGACGCCGCACGGGGTATATCAGCTTAAACTGGGATTCTGTTCCAACCAGAGGACAACAATATCTGCGACTTGTCCTTGGGTTATCGACGAAGGAGCACAGTATTGGAACCCATTGATCGTGTTGCCTTCTTCCATTACGGCTTCGGACAAGTCCAAAGTTCCAACTATGTATCCACCGCAATATTGTTCGCTTTTGTTCGTTCATATTTCCAATAACTCATTTCCACTTACGAAGCTGGGAGACGCCCAAGCAGACCCACTGCTAAGCACAAGGGAAAAAGCAAATTTGAAAAGTCTTTTCATTAATTTTGGCTCATTTTGTTGTCACGAAAAGTTTGAGTTTTCAGGGGCTCAATCATTGAACCCTAATTTAATTTTAGCCCAATTTGAGCAATGCTGTGTCCGGTCAAAGGAATATAACCCGACGTTCCTTAAGTGGTTTGCTGTAAGTCGCAGATCGCGCCGGATTGGGCGCGAAGATCAAGCATTTTCCCAGAACGGCGTCCGTAGTCGCGGAGACACCCAGAGCTCTGTCTAGTCAGGTCGAGAAGGACTCCACGGTTAGCAAGCTTGCACGGTCCGTTTCCTGCGCATTGCTGCCGTTCGTCCATAGCGTAGCATCGGTCAGACAGGGCTCCAAGCCGCCTTGCGGCACCGCAGAGAAAAGCGAGCTTTAATGGTCGCGTGAATGTCAGCTTCTACTAATTGGGCCATGAGGTCTCGCACTTGCGGCGAAAGTCCGCAATCCGCCCTTGTGTCGAGCGACACGACCGGCCCTTAGCTGCCGCTCGTCGGTCGATCTGATTCTGCGCCGCAGCTTCGCCAGGCCAGCCATTCGTGCATCGTGCAGCATGTTCTTGGGCCAAATGACCACAACGCGGACAAAGTGCTAATTTGCTGCGCAAGCACCAATGACAGCTTTCAGTGAAACTCTCTTGGTACTTTGAGATTGTCCAACTAGTGTTGCGTAAGTGGCTAGGAGACGTTCCTTGTACCAAGAAGTGAGTTTCAACTCAGAAGGAGCGGAGCTGCGGGGGCGTCACTATTGCCATCCAGCCGGGCAGAAACCGACCGTCGTCATGACGCACGGAACAACCGCGACGATCACCATGGCAGTCGACCAATATGCCGAAGCCATCTTTGCGGCTGGCTTTGATGTCCTGCTGTATGACCATAAGAACTTTGGGCTCAGCGGTGGCGAACCTCGGCAGGAAATAAATCCTTGGGTACAAACACGCGGCTATCGGGATGCCGTTGCATTTTTGCGGGTTAAGCAGCCTGACAACCCAATCGCCCTTTGGGGGGACAGTTTCTCCGCTGGCCTAGCCTTGGTAGCTGGCGGTTTGATCGAAGACATTGCAGCCATAATCGCGCAGATACCAGTTTGTGGCGTTGCGCTTCCTCAAGGGCTTACTGACGATGGTGCCCTTGAAGTTATGAAAGAGATTTTCGAGAATGGCGATGTGTCTGGTGGAGCAGAACAGACAATGGGCCCGATGCCTGTCGTGTCGTCTGATCAGTTAAACACCCCATCCCTATTGACACCAATCCAAGCGTTCCGGTGGTTCATCGAACACGGTGGCCGACATGGCAGTAGATGGGAAAACTGGGTCACGCGGGTCATTCCGGATACGCCGGTCGCTTGCAGCCCCTATGTGACGGCACCTTATCTGAGAATGCCCGTTCAGATGATGGTCGGACGCAACGACGAGATGGTTCATTGTAACCTCGAGATACAGCGCGCCGTGTTCGACCGGGTTGCCGGTGAGAAAGAGTTCGTCGAGATAGACGGCGGGCACTTTGGTTTGCTTTGGCACTCAAGCGCTGAATTCGATGAGGCGGTCCATCGGCAAATCGCATTTCTGTCCCGAGTTTTTCGAGGCAACTAAGAAAACTGACATTGGCCACGTCACAGAATGAGTGTGATTTGGGCTCCTTGCTGCCGTTAGCCGCATCGCAGCGATCCTGCCAAACGATCTCGCCCCGACCAACATGAACGGCCCAAACCGGTCCTCGACCACGATCACTGATGCCACAATGCGGCTTGCCCAGGGCGGACGCTGATTGCTCTTGCCCAGTTCGCGCTTGCCTAGTGGCAGCAACCCTTTGACGACTGAACAGTTCAAGACGTTATTCACATCAGCCAGAATGCGCTGGCTCCGAGTCACTTACCTTGCTTATGCGAGCAACCATTCATCAAGCTTCGACCAGCGCCTCCGGCCTGAGACGTTCTTGACTGCGATCGCGACGGCTTTCTTTTGACCCACAAGGATGACGAGCTTCTTGCCACGCGTGACGCCTGTGTAAATCAGGTTGCGCTGCAACATGGCGTAATGCTGGGTCATGACCGGGATCACCACCGCCGGATATTCCGAGCCCTGGCTCTTGTGGATCGTGGCGGCGTACGCCGGGACCAGAGTGTCCAGTTCGCCGAAGACGAAGTTGACGCTGCGGCCCTCAAAATCGACGACAACCTCGCCCTCGACCATGTCGATATCTTCGATCATGCCGATATCGCCATTGTAGACATCCTTGTCGTAGTCGTTCTCAAGCTGCATGACCTTGTCGCCGGGAGCGAAGGTCCAACCGAAGCGTTCGACCTTTTTGTCGCCTGCGGGATTCAGTGCCGCCTGCAACTCAATGTTGAGCGAGCGAGCGCCCACGCCGCCGCGGTTCATCGGGCACAGGACCTGGATGTCCTTGATCGGGTCAAACCCGAACCGGTTGGGGATGCGCTTGGCTACAAGTTCAACGATGCGGGGCACGGCTTGCTCGGGGTCCGCTGCAGGCACGAAGTAGAAGTCCGCCTCGTCCTCAGGCGGCGCGAGGTCAGGCATGCGACCCGTGTTGATAGCGTGTGCTGTAGTGATGATCTTGCTTTGCGCCGCTTGTCGAAACACCTCCGTGAGCCGCGTTACTGGCACGGCGCCTGAGTCGATGATGTCGGCTAACACCTGGCCGGGCCCGACGGACGGCAACTGGTCAATGTCGCCCACGATCAGGAGAGCTGCATTGCTAGGCAAAGCTTTGAGCAGTGACTGCATAAGCATCACGTCAACCATAGAGCTTTCATCGATCACCAGCAGATCGCAGTCGAGCGGGTTTTCCTCGTTGCGCTTGAAGCCGAAGGCCTTCGGGTCAAATTCCAGCAGGCGGTGGATGGTCTTGGCCTCCATGCCAGTGGCTTCGGTCATGCGCTTGGCTGCCCGGCCAGTGGGCGCGCAGAGTAGCAGGCTAACGGATTTCGCGGCGAGGATGCGCAGGATCGAGTTGACGATGGTGGTTTTCCCCACCCCGGGGCCACCGGTGATCACCATGGCCTTGGACTTCAGCGCGAGGCGGATGGCTTCGGCTTGGCTCTCTGCGAGGCTCAGGCCGGTTTTCTGCTCGATCCAGGGCAGCGCCTTGTCCGCATTGATCACTGGCCACGGCAGCGCACCCCGCTGAATGCGTTTCAGCTGATCGGCAATGCTACGCTCTGCCATGTAAAGCCCCGTCAGAAAGATGCAATCTGCCTCGCCCACGGTATCGGCGGTGACCGTCTCCTCGGCCAGTTCTTCGCGCAGCGCGCTTTCAATCAGATCCGTGGGCACCTCCAGAAGTTTGCCCGCCAACCCAATGAGGTCCGCCCGCGGGAGTCCGCAGTGGCCGTCGCCCATCGCCTCGCTGAGCGCAAAAGAGATGCCTGCCCGTATCCGGATCATAGCGGTCTTCTCGATCCCGAGCTTTTCCGCGATCATGTCCGTCGTGCGGAACCCGATGCCCCGGATGTCCTTTGCCAGCTGGTAGGGGTTTTCGCTCATCACCTGCACCGCATCGGTGCCATATGTTTTGAATATCCGCACGGCCCGCGCCGTGCCCACCGCATGTTGGTGCAGGAAGACCATGATCTCGCGGATGACCTTTTGATCGGCCCAGCCCGACGTGATTTTATCCGCGCGTTTGGGGCCTATACCTTCGACTTCGCGCAGGCGCTCGGGCGTTGCCTCGATGATATCGAACACATCCTTGCCGAACATCTTCACCAGTCGCTTGGCATAGACCGCTCCAATGCCGCGGATCATGCCGGAGCCAAGATATTTCTCGATCCCGTCGATTGATGACGGCGCTGAGGTGCGCAGAAACTGCGTTTTGAACTGTAGGCCATGGGTGCGGTCGTTAATCCACACGCCGGACGCAGTGACCCATTCCCCTGCCGAGATCATGGCGGCATGGCCTACGGTGGTAACAAGGTCGCGATGCCCACGCGCTTTAACCCGCAAGACGCAAAAGCCGGACTCCTGACTGTGGAACGTCACCCTCTCCACCAGGCCCGCAAGGACCTCTGTCTGGCTATCGCCTTTGGGCTTCATCCGCCGCGCTGCGCACGCCGCCAGTTCCACGGCATGTCAAACTGCCCAGACCAGATATTGCGGCGGCTTCGGCGCGCATCCTCCTCGGCGGGGATATAGTCTCGGGAATACCGACGATAGGCCACGGCCCAGCCTTGCTGAACCATCCATTCATTCAGGTCGCTGCCATCCTGCACGCACACAGCAATCGCGCGGCCGTAGCGATCCGTGTCACGGACGCGGCAGGAGACTTGTTGCCGCCCGATCCTATCAGATAATGCCAAGGCTGCTTGTTGGCCACAGCGCAATGACGTGCCGTCTGCGCGAATGCATATCTGACGGCTTTCGGGCGCATCGATGCCGTGCAAGCGGATCCGCTGCCCCCGAACCTCTAACGTGTCGCCGTCTATCACGCTGCTCACACCAGTAATTGTCTCTGCCATGGCCGGCATGGGTGCAAAAAGAAGGGCGGCAATGAGGGCCAAATTGCGCATCAGTGGTTAGATCCTGCGTTTAAAGCGGTATTTTTGATGGCATCTGGCACAATGATGTCCCGGGGCCGAGTCCGGCCCAGACCGGACATGGTCCTGCAAACCATCAACGTATGATTTACCGCATTTTTCACTACGCACGTACCTCCGTATAGGCGCAAAGTCATTCAAAATTCGACGTGTGCCCTCAAAATGGTGACCCGGGTTTGCGGGCGTCAGAAGCCACGCCCGTTCTGCTTCTTGATTTTTTTAACGCGGTGCTTTTGATAGCCGTCGATTTGACGGTATAGGGGGCATCGCCTGTTGAAGTTGAGATGGGTTATGGAGACGATAATCGGATCATGGGTGCCCTGTCCGTCGAGGTCGAGACGGCATGAGATGCCACCTTCTTCGCCCATATAGAAGACCTCTACCACTTGGCACTGTTCTGGCAGAGTAATTGGAGCCACTTGTCGCCGTATCATACCCTTTAGGCTTTGTGATAGCCTAGCTGTGAAAGGCAAATATGCATCCATTTCTGCGATGAGCTTTTGGGTCTTGTCAACGTCGTCGATCATGTTGGTCAACTGCTTTGATTTTTGGCTTGCGGCCACTTTAGACTCGACGTCCCAATTCTGCAAAATCCCCTCGCAACACTGCTGACACTTGCGGCATGATGACTATCAGATTTGCGCAATGAATGACCTCTTTCGCTTGTCTGAATATGTCACCTCACGACCGTAGCGAACTTCCGGTTCCCGCCCTTTGCGACGGATTCAGCGCTCTGCACAAATTCGTAGAAAGGCTCCAGAGCTGCCCTTCGCTGCGATAGGCACCAACGGCCGCTCCGCGGAGAGGCTGTGTGAAAACTATCGAGAGCTTTCACAAATGCGAAAAATTGCCAGATTTAGGCACGCTCTCGTCGAGCTGAACCAACAAAATTAGCAACTCCCGAAAACGAGCGGCGCGAAATCATGAAGAATTCCGAGTTTTCACACAGCCTCCGGACAAGACTGCCTTTGATGTACTAAGACTAGACCGGCCCGCTGCCGCATCTCGGTATAGGGCGTCCGCGATTGGCATAGGCTAGGAACATGACAATTTCGTCGGGACCCGGCGC
>NZ_CALJXO010000302.1:0-18288 GCF_937988555.1 uncultured Boseongicola sp.
CGCTTGCAGGCGCGCAGGTGGCTGGTCTGGGATGCAGGGCCGAGATTGCGCGATATCATATCGGCAATCATGCGGGCGCGAAGCGGTGTAATTGGTGTCGATTGTTGAATGTTCATCGGAATGTCCTCTGTCAATCGAGGCAAAATCACCTCGGCCAACAGCACACACCCGACACCAAAATCCGCGCAACAAATCCTTGTTCTGCGCAACACCCGCCACAATCGCCCCTATCGCGGAGCGATTTAGTGCATGAGCCCTTTTAGGAAATTCGTCGTGAGCGCGGCATTGGGCAGTTTGGGCGGAAACGGGTTTTTCGCTGCAATAGCGAAGTCACAACCCAAATACATTTAACAAAGGCATGCGCGCGCAGGTCAGGTTTGGGAACATTTGAATTATTTGCCGCGCAGTGGCTTATCGGACCGAAGTCCCAAGTCAGTCTCCAAAGAGGCTGCCAAGCCCTTGGCGCAGCTTGTTCTCAACTTTGTCTCTAACTTTGTCTTTGACCTTTTGTCTTTCTTCTTCCAATCGGACCTTCGCATCCGCTTCTATTTTGTTTTGCTCAAGGCGCAGTTTTTCCTTGGCGACAAATTTTAGATCCGGATAGATACGCGGCTTTGCCCATGGCCCTTCAATACGAACTGGAATCGAAAGACCTCTCGTGGCGTCGGTCTCGAAAACACGTGGGTTCAAAACATAGTCCAGCCTTTGACTGCCCAAATCGATCTCGCCCTGACCGCGTGCCTCAAACAAAGTTGCGCTGACGATAAGGTCGTTGTTCGTCAGCACCCCGTCCCTAATCAAAAAACTAGCGCTTAACGACTGAAAGATTGTTGTAGCTCTATCGCCCACAGCATCGCTGCCACCAAAGAGCGCAGCCAGATCAAAGCCCGTAATATCGCCTTGGCCAATGTCCAACGATCCCTCCCCCGAAAGAGAGCGCATAATCTGATCCAGAGATTGACCGACGCCCAGGAAAGATAGTTCCGTATTTCCCGCTCCCCGCATACGGTCAAATCCTGCTATGTCGGTCAGAAGCGCTTGGATCGCAACGGTTTGGCCCTCCATATCACCAGCAACGCTGAGGCCATTGCGATTGTTCACTACAAAACGGCCAACCAGATCACCGCCGAAGGCTTGGGCGCGCTGAATTTGCGCAACGGCGCGTGCATTGGCGATGGTAATCATCAAAGACACATCACGCATTTCGGTCGACCCCAGATCAACACTGGCAGCTTGGATACTGATATCGGCATCCAAGAGGCTCACGCCACTTGCGTCGATCAGGTCGCTCGACCATCCGGTGCCATCAGCAGGTTCACTGGCACTGCCTTCGGCGGCAGATAAGAATGCAAGGTTCAATGCGTTCGTAGTCAATGTTGCGCTAACAAATGGCACCTCAGTTAATACAACCGACAAAGGCCCCTGCAGCCGGTTCTCGCCAAAACGATAGCTGCCACTTGCGACTTCAATCTTGTCAGGGGCCATCGCCAAGGCACCGGAAACTTCGATGGGTAGGAACTCGGCAGACAGCGAGGTTTCCGCGCCCCCCATCAACGCAAGCAGCGCGCTGGGCGTGGGAAGCACGGCTGCAAAGTCGCCGCCAAGACGGCCATCAACTGAAGCATCGCCTGTGTAGTTTATCGTGTTCTGCCCAATCTTCGAGGACAGTGAAACACCCGTCATCTCGCCCGCAATTAGCGACGGCAGCGATACGATCTCGATATCAGCCGATGCGGTCTGCCCACCGGCAACAAAAGTGAGTGACGTCGTGAGGGGGGCCTCAACGCTCGACATAGAGGCCGTCACATTAACGCGCTCAAAAAGCAGGTCGGTCCCCGCAGCGTCGTCGCGATAGCTGATCGAGCCGTCTTGAATAGAGAGCGCGGCAAGCGATATCTCAGAGGGTTGCGATCCACCGTCGCTGCTTGTGCCGCCTGCGCTGTCAGCGCTCCAGTTCACGCGACCGTCACTGTCTTTGACAAGGTTCAAAGCCGGTCCGACCAAAGTGATCTCTTTAACGTCGATGCGCCGGGATATGAGGGCCCAAAGATCGACACCAACGCTCAAGGCCTCACCAGATATCAAAGGTACGTCGCCGGTCGTGCCTGCAATCTCAAAGGCACCCGTTCGAACACCAAGGTTTGGAAAAAGCTGTGGACGCAGCGATCCAGTTATCGTGACCTCCCGCCCAGACATTGAGGTGATCTGATCACCAGCGATCTTTGCCAGACGTTCTCCCGATATCAGGAACAAACTACCAACCAGAACAACAACAAGAACAACTAGCAAAGCGAACAGGCGGAACACTATCCGAAACACTGCAAAATCCTTTCCGATCCCATAACCTGACCCAACTGATTATTTTTGGAGTGTTAGTACAAGACCGGCTGGAACTCATCCTGTTTCTGGGCCGGTCTTCGTGCGGGCCAGAGACGGTTTCGTCCACGTTGCAGTATCGAGCGTCCGAAATGCTGCGCCATGCACGAGTGTTCGCGATGCCGTGCCGCGGCATCATTCTGGTTGTCTCTGGCAGTTTAGGGCAGGAAGCGCCTATCGGGCCTGTTACGGCCATGGTCACTTTGTCTCGCAAAACAGCCATTCGGCTGACCGGCGCTGAAGGTCCGTTTTTGTCCGTTTTGCGGAAGGTAAGACACTCGCAGCTATCGTAACTCCGAAATTGGCAATCCTTGGTATTAGGGCCAATCGCGCGCCATTGCCCTCGAGACCGGGCCTGGGGTCTCGTTGCCAGGCGGGTTTCCACGCAGGGTCCACGCCCTGAACTCCATACCCCAAATACCCTTGCACCGTCTCCTCCAGAGCTAGGACCCGCAACATGTGACCCCCTCGCCTCGGGCCGTTGTCATCTCCGCATTCGGGTGACGATCTCATTTCATACGCGCGCAGGATCAAAGATCCCTTGCCGTTTCTTGTTGGGTCAGGCGGGATTTGGGCACGCCAAACGCCCCCTTCCTGTCAGGGGGAAGGCGCAGCCTTCCCCCTCGGGCAATCCCATTAGACAGGGCCGTGTCCTCGGCTAACGCCTGCGGGCCGCACCACCCCCATCGAATGGCTTTGCCTCGCCCCCATCCGCGTTCGCCACGTGGCAGGTTTTAGAGACGACGCCCTTTCAGGGCCTTGCTCAAAACCAGCACCATTTGGGGATCAGCCTCAGCGGTCAAAGCACAAAGGATAAGGACATGAACACTTTCAATCGTTACATGCGCGGAATGTCGAATGGCGGATTGGCGACGGGTGAGGCCCTAACAAACGATCAGCTGCTCAAGGCGGTCCCATCGATCTTTGCCACTGAAGCCCACGAAAGCCGCAGCGACAGGTTCGTACCCGTTCCAACGATCGACGTTCTGGACGGCTTGCGCAAAGAAGGGTTCGATGCGTTCTTTGCCCAGCAGGCCCGTACCCGTATTGCCGGCAAAGCCGAGTTCACCAAACACATGATGCGCCTGCGCCATCGCTCAATCACCAACGCAGAGGGTGAGGCCTTCGAGATTGTTTTGGTCAACGCCAATGATGGCACCAGCAGCTATCAGATGATCCCCGGCTATTTCCGCTTTGTTTGTGCCAATGGCCTGATGGTGGGCGACACGTTCAATGAGGTGAAAGTGCGCCACTCCGGCAATGCCACATCGGAAGTGATCGAAGGCGCGTTTACCGTTCTGGACGATGCGGAAGACATCACCGAGCAGGTGCAGGCCTTCAAAGGCATCACGGTCAGCGATGCCGAGCGTACTATTCTGGCCGAAGCCGCACATCAATTGCGCTTTCCCGCTGCCCACAAGGAAGATGGCAAGCAGGCCCCGGTTGCAGCACAGAGGTTGCTTACCACGCGCCGGACCGATGATCGGGCGAGCGATCTTTGGACCGCGTTCAATGTCGTGCAGGAAAACACCCTCAAGGGCGGATTGTCGGGCCGCAGTCGTAACGCAGAAGGGCGCACCCGCCGCCAGCGCACGCGCGCGGTTGGCGGGATCGATCAGAACAAGGCACTAAACCGCGCCCTTTGGGCCCTGACCGAGCGCATGGCCGAGCTGAAAGCCACCTGAATAGCGGCGCGGTCTTTGAGGCCGCGTCTCTCACTCCCTGATCAAGGTGGAAAATCATCATGACAAATACAGTGTCACAAATCCCGCCTCACGCGCGGTTCAACACCCTTTGGAAAGGCGACGCGCTGGAGCAGTTCGAATGGTTCGAAATCATGCCGTGGCGGACCGACAAAAGCGAAGACGGTAGCGACCAGCGCGACCCCTATCAGGACATAGAAGGCGCCGCTTGAAGCGCGCAGCACGTTGAGAGGAAATAGATAATGAAACGCAAGATCGAAGAACGCTGCAGAGAGTGCGGCAGCACCGAGATCACGCATGACGCCATAGCGGAATGGGACAGCGAGAAGCAGGCGTATGTACTGATCGACACCCAGGAAGGGTGCTATTGCAACAGCGACGCATGTCAGGGCGACACCTGTCGCGTTGCAGAGTTCGATGTACTAACCGGCGAGGCCTTGGGACGCGCGCCGGGCGTAGTCGACTACATCCCGAAAGCGCAAGCGGATGCGGCATGGGCGGACTACCACAAAGAACGCAAGACTGAGCGCGAAGACGCCCTGTTGGAATGGATTGGTTCAGGCCGGGAGGACTGGGCCGCGAGCCAGTTTGCTGACGGTCTGCACGGCTATGTTCAAAGCAGAACGGATTACCTTGATACGTTCGCAACCGACGAGAAGGCGGTTGAGATTGACCCGGCAGCGCTGATGACCCTCAACGTGGCATCGAAAGTGTGCAAGGATACTCCCGGCTCGTTTGGCAATCTCTAGGACCCGGATGAAGTTCTGACTATTCTGGACGGATGGGCCGAGGAGGGTGACAAGGATGAGACATCCTTTTGGTTCGACCCGGAAAGCGCGGAGGATCGTATGACAATTCTGGCATGGTGCGAACAGGAGGGCCCGGATTTTGAGAACCGGATCTCTGAACTTGTGTGTTTCAATTTGTCGAACCAAAGCGAGGCGTCGGCTGCATTGGACGCCAAGCACCAGCGGGACCGTGCGTCATGACTGACATTCCATCAGCAGTCCGCCGTGTGTGGAAATCGGCTCAGCTCTATATCGGGTTTCATCGTGATCCGGAGGGCGAGAAGCGCGACACGCCCCATGTCTGGCCGCCCAAAAATGCGCACGCCACAATCCACAGCGACCCAGGTGAGCAGGAAGTGTTCCTGGTCCTCAAAGGCGCGGACGGCGACAGCGATCAGGACATACAGATCAAGCTTCGTCCTGACATGATCGTCTTGCGTCGAGATTTTGCCGAGGCATGGGAAGGCATAAAGATCGATGAAAAGACGGTAGCCGTCAAAGTCGGAGATGTATCGATCCGGATCAATCAGGATGGGTCGATCACACGTGAGGACGGCGACAGCACCACTTGGGTTGAGGCGGATGGCGGCGTCCTGAAGAAGACCGAGTTTGTGGAGGCATCGATGTCGCGGGACGGGGCCGAGTTGACGCGGCGCACTGCTGACAATCTGACCGCGATTACCGAACGCGGAATGGTGTCGAAAGATCGATAAGGCGCATGCCTTATCGAAAACGTCGAGAGCCTAGAAAAATACGTCTGTGGTAAATGCCCATCGATGTCCGGCAATTCGCTTCTCGCTCGCTTGTCCACTTTGATGTGTGGCGTTAGCGTAAACATGTTGCTTGTAGTATTGACGAGTTGGGCCGTGCCGCTTTCTCCCCGGCGCGGCCTTCTCTTTGTGTCCATAGGAGGACCAAAAGCTTCCCGATGCTGACGATCGCTGGGGTCCGTTCCGCGCGCTTTGATGCAGTTTGCGTTCAAAGAGCAGAGCTGGAGCTGCAGATTTTGGTAGTAAGGTCGGTCGGAGGCGTACTGGCCTCTTGGCATCGTTAATAACGAAAATAAGTGAGGGCGTTTGTTTTGGGGTGGGCGGCACTTTTGCTCATTATGTTGAGCGTCAAGGCGGGATTGAGAGAATGGCGCCTCGTTTCGCGAGTCTTAATAACGGCTGCGTTCTATCTCAGCGGCGCAGAACTGGTGATTGCCCTTCTTAAGAGGCCTTTCGCGGATTTGATGACGCTCCTTGCGTAAAAAGGGGCGTCCTGCGTCGCAGGACCAGGCTCTCGCTACCGCCCAAGCCACGTGGCGTCTTGGCCCTTCGGGTAACGATCCTTCGCACGGTCCCCAGATCGGCCAGCCGCAGCTACTCAAAGGCACTATCGGACGCAAAACGCTTGGTTGTTGAGACTTCGATAAGGTCTAACCCGTTTGGGAAACAGACATCAAAGTCAGAATTGTAGACCATCCTGACGGAGTCTGTTGCGTTCAATGGGCAGCATTTGTCTAGAAAGACCAAACCGCCGCCCCCGAGACCTACAGCGCCGAGCAGGCGCGTAGACCGTTTTGATAGTGTCGGCGATGTTTTTTTGCGACACCTCATGGCCAATCTGCGTAACTACCAACTTGCACCGAAGTCATATTGTCCCCCGGTTGCGTGCTTGCTTTGCGAAATGCCCCGGGGGGAACGCCCACTTCAGCTTTGAAAAACGCGCTGAATTGCGGCGTGCTGCGAAACCCGAGATGGTCGGCGATCTGATCCAATGTTTGATGCGAGCGTTGTAGCAAGGCCTGCGCTTCAAACGTCAGGCGGTCGCGGATAAGGCGCTGTGGTGGCTTGCCAAGTGTGCGACTACAAATGTCGTGTAACCGATCCGGAGACACGTCCAATTCAGCAGCAAACCGATGCACGGGCCAGCGTTCCCGCAGATGTGCTTCGACCAGATGGCGGAACCTTTCTAGGGTAAGATTTGCGGCTTTGTAGCTTTTGTCTTCGATCATTTCATTCACCCCAGCGCGCCAAAGCGATACAAGCATGATCCGGATTTGGGCCTCGATTACCGTCTCCATACCTGTTTGTCCTGCGTCAAGTTCTTTGAAGATTGCATCAAAACAGGCGGTAATCGTCCCGAGAATGGCGGGTTTCGCAGCGAGATTTAGCGTAAATTCTCGTGCCGACATCAGACGCAACGTTGCCGCTTCGGGTTTGTGACCGATGGCATTGCTCAATGTGGCATCGCCCAAGGTCATGATAACGCCATTGCTGCCTGCTTTTGCTTTGATGCGGGTGTCCGGTGACTTGGGCCCCCAATTAATGGCAGGCCCAACGATCGTCTCCTCGCTCTCTGGTTTGAGACGATATGCGCGGCCGGACAAAACCAAAATGCATTGCGAGGTCCGGCCAGGAAAATCGACCAATCCGCCCAAAAAACGGTCATCCAATCCGCTGCGAAAAAGTTCGGCATGAACTGTCGTTTGGCGCGCTGCAACAGGGGCGAAACCAGAGAATATGTTTTTCATCCCCAAATACTGACAATATTTGACCGGATATCAATATTTTTTGCGGCGTCTTTTCCTCTAGGCTGAACGAGCAGTCGCATTGGACGACATGCAGCGTGAACGTATGGAGGTGCGCTCACGCGGAATTTGGGGGGAGTTAAGTGCAACGTTCGGCTTTCAACCTGGCTATGGAAACCAGTGCAGATGAAACGACCTTGGTGGTCAACACTGCCGTGAATGCTGCCGCGTCGGCGTTTTCAGCGTGGTCTCGTTGGCCGACCTCAGAACGCGCCTTGGTCTTAGAAAAAATGATGGCGGTGTTGAATGACCACCGCGTGGAGTTCTGTGCACTTGCAGCTGAAGAAGTCGGAGCGTCCAAATCTTGGACTGAGTTCAACATTGATCTTGCGATTGGAATGCTCGCGCATGTCGCGAGCCTCGCCCCTGCTCTAGAGGATCATCAAGTCGTCGATCGACAGACCGGCAAACGCTCTATCATCCGCCGGCAAGCGGCGGGCGTGGTGCTGGGGATGGTTCCTTGGAATGCCCCGATTACGCTCGGGGTGCGCGCGATTGCAGGCGCATTAATGTGCGGCAACACCGCGGTGATGAAAGGATCAGAACATTGCCCCAAGACGCACCAGCATCTGGTCGATGCACTCAACAGTGCAGGACTGCCCGAAGGCGTTCTGACTTGCGTCGTTAGCCGCCCCGAAGAAGCGCATGACACAATGGTCCAGCTCATTGCGCACCCTTGCATTCGTCGGATTAACTTTACGGGGTCCACGCGGGTCGGTCGCGATGTTGCAATGGAAGCCGCACGCTATCTCAAACCTGCTCTGCTCGAATTATCCGGCAAAGCGCCTTTGATCGTATTGGACGATGCCGATCTGGATGCAGCAGTCGAAGCCGCCTGTTTTGGGGCGTTCTTCAACCAAGGACAGATTTGCATGTCCACCGATTGGATTATCGTCGTGAAGTCCGTGGCTGATGCATTTGTCGCCAAATTGCAGGTGCGGACACAGCAAATCAGGGCCGCTGATCCTGTGCACGAAGTCACCGTTTTAGGGCGCATGATTTCGGCAGAGGCGGCCCAACGGGTGAACGGATTAATCGAAGATGCTGTCTCAAAAGGTGCCCAGCTTTTGGTTGGCGGCCAAATCGATGGCTGCGTGATGCAGCCCGCATTGCTGGACGGCATTGCCGCCAATATGCGGATCTACCGAGAAGAAACATTCGGGCCACTGGCCAGCATCATGCGGGTACATGACGCTGAAGAAGCCGTTTCAATCGCCAATGATTCAGAGTTCGGCTTGAACGCGGCGGTTTTTTCCAACGACCTCAGTCGCGCGCAGTCAATCGCCGACCGGCTGGAATATGGCGTCGTTCAGATTAATGGGCCGACCGTACACGACGATCCCTCAATGCCATTCGGCGGCATGAAGAACAGCGGATATGGGCGCTTTGGCGGTGAGCAAGCGATCAATGAATTTACCGAACTTCGGTGGATAGCCACCCATCAAGAAGGCCACACACCGACACTTTGAAACCAGACGGGCACCTGCCCAAACGACCAATTGCAAACGGAGGATACGCAAT
Organism: uncultured Boseongicola sp.; assembly: GCF_937988555.1. Taxonomy (NCBI): domain Bacteria; kingdom Pseudomonadati; phylum Pseudomonadota; class Alphaproteobacteria; order Rhodobacterales; family Paracoccaceae; genus Boseongicola; species uncultured Boseongicola sp. The sequence goes on from NZ_CALJXO010000302.1 coordinate 8,964, forward strand.
GAACCGCAGACCATTTATGAAACTTGTCAGTGCACTGGCAATCGCAAGCGCATTGGCAGCAACCGCGGCCAGTGCCGAAAACATTCGCATCGGTGCTGTTGCACCCAAAACCGGCCCGCTTGCCGGTGGCGCGACCGTCACGCAGTGGCCATCAATTTATCTTTGGGTTGATCAGGTCAATGCCGCTGGCGGCCTGACCGTTGACGGCGAAAAGATGATGATCGAACTGATCGAATATGACGATCAAACCAACCCCGGCGAGACGATTAAGGCCGTTCAACGTCTCGCAACGCAAGACGACGCGCACTTCATCATCGCGCCCTATGGCACCGGTTTGAACCTTGCTGCCGCACCGCTTTTCGATCGCTACGGTTATCCACAAATTGCGGTGTCGGCCATTACCGACCAGCAAGCTGATCTATCCGCAAAGTTCCCAAACATGTTCTTCACATTGGGCACGACCACCGCACTTGCCGCCGACGTTGTAAATGTTCTCAGCGATATGCGTGATGCGGGTCAAATGGGTGACAAAGTGGCAATGGTCAACGTGGCCGATGCCTTTGGGATCGAATTGGCAACGGCTGCCAAACCTCTCTTCGAAGAGGCTGGTTTCAGCATTGTCTATGAAACATCCTACCCACTTGGCACGCAGGATTTGTCACCTGTCATCAAAGGTGCCGCCGCAGCTGAACCCGATGCCTTCGTGGCATGGTCCTATCCGCCGGACACCTTCGCCCTGACCGAACAAGCGATGATCGAAAACCTTGACGTCAAGGCATTCTACACCGCTGTTGCCACCCCATTTCCGGGCTATGGCGCACGTTTTGGTGCCGCCGCAGAGGGCGTTTTGGGTGCCGGTGGTGTTAACCCTGAAAGCCCCGCTTTCATGGAATACGCAGCAGCCCACGAAGCTGTGACTGACTCAAAGCCTGACTATTGGGCCTCTGCAACAACATATGCATCCCTCGAAATCTTGGCGCAATCGATCGAGGCCGTCGGTCTCGACCGCGCAGCGGTGACGGCACACCTCAAAGAAAGCACGTTCGAGACGATCCTTGGTCCAATCAGCTTTGATGAAAACAACTCAAACGCTGATTTCTGGACCGTGGGCCAATGGCAAGGCGGTGTATTCAGGGGAGTCGCCTCGCGCGGGCGCGATGGAACTGTGCCAGTCATCTTGAAAGACGGCTGGAAGTAAGGCCAGTCGGGGCGGCGGTCACGCCGTCCCGAACAACTCTAAAAAGGAAACACCACCTTGGACATTCTGATCACAGGTATATTGCTCGGCGGCACCTATGCATTGATCGCGATGGGGCTTAACCTGCAATATGGCGTTGCGCGGATCATGAATCTCGCCAATGGTGAAATTCTGGTGGCTGGGGGCTACTTTGCCTTTATCGCCTACACGGCCGCGCAGCTTAGTCCAATTTTGACGATCTTTTTGGTCGCACCTGTCGCCTTTGTCCTGAATTGGCTGATCTATCGTGTGATGCTGCAACCTTTGGTCAACCGTGCCAAAAACCGTGGTCAGTTGGAAACCGACAGTATCCTTTCGACATTCGGTCTGTCCTTCATTGGCGTTGGACTGATGCTGAGTTTCTTTGGCGGCGACTACTTTTCCTACAGCTTCATGGCCGTGCCAGTTGAATTGCTTGGCAATACTTATGGCGCGAACCGCGTGCTGTCATTTGTCATGGCTGTATTGATCTGTGGCGCTCTTTATATTTGGCTGAACCGCTCGCGATCGGGTCTGTCGATCCGCGCAATTGCAACGGCTCCCGCGTCGGCCCGTCTGGTCGGGATTGACGTAAAGAACTTATCAGCGCTGGCTTTCGCACTTGGCGGGGCGGTGACAGCAGTTGGCGGCGCACTCATCTCAACCTACCTGACGCTGGATGCGTCAACAGGTGTCGTCTTTACACTCAAAGCATTGATCATCGTCATCATGGGCGGCGTCGGCGACGTGCGCGGCACAATCATCGCCGCTTTGCTGTTGGGTATTCTTGAAACAGTCGTCGCAAGCCTGCTTGACCCCGGTCTGACGCTCGCCGCTGCATATGTCATGTTCTTGGGCATCTTGCTGTTCCGCCCACAGGGCCTATTCGGAAAGAAGCCGACATGAGCCTAACCGGAACAGATGTCCGCAACCTCTGCCTTGCCGCATTTGCCTTTGCGATCTGCGCCCTGCTGCCATTTGGCGACAACGGCTATTGGCTAGGGCTTGGTGTTACAATTGCAATGTTCACAACGCTTGCCACGTCATGGGCGCTGTTCTCGGGGCCGACCCATTATATCAGCTTGGCCACCGCCGCCTTCTTTGGGGTGGGGACCTATGTGACAGGATTGGGCATCGACATCCTGCCCTTCTGGTCCTTGGTGGGTCTTGCAGGGCTGATCGGCGCAGTTCTCGCCGCACTCGTCGGTCTTGCGACATTACGCTTATCTGGCGTGTATTTCGTGATCTTCACACTTGGGCTGGCAGAACTGGTCCGGCAAGTCATCACATGGGTACAGAACAATACGGGCCAAAAAGGTCTCTACGTCCTGACAGATCTGGACGAAGCAGGCATCTATTGGTGGCTCCTCGGTCTTGCCGGTGTTGTTTTTCTTGCGGGCTGGTTGATCGGACGATCACGCCTCGGGTTCGCTCTTCGGATCATCGGTGATGATGAAACAGTCGCCGCCCATTCAGGCATCAATACCGCCCGCGCCAAAGTCTTGTTGTTTATGGTGCCTGGTGCGGTTGCGGCGATGACCGGTGCGGTCCTCGCGCCGCGCTATGTCTATATCGAACCATCCCTTGCCTTTGCGCCGATCCTGTCATTTCAGGTGGTGATCATGGCACTCCTCGGCGGGGCCTCGCGACTATGGGGGCCATTGGTCGGGGTCATCCCCTTCACGTTCCTGCTAGAGGCCGTTTCGTCGAATTTTCCGAACCAGACAACATTGGTCATTGGCATCGCGTTCTTGGTCATCGTCTATCTCTTGCCCAATGGCTTCGTTGGATTGCTCGACCAAATACTGCATCGGGTCAACACAAGGGAGGCTTCATAACATGGCAACTCCCGTCCTATCCCTACGGGGTGTCACCAAACGCTTTGGCGGCCTTGTCGCTGTCAACGCCATGGACTTCGACGTGACCGAGCGTGAAGTCGTAGGCCTACTCGGGCCTAACGGCTCAGGTAAATCCACCACATTGAACCTTGTTTCCGGCGCACTGCCCCTGACCTCTGGCAACGTTTCGCTATGGGGCAACCGGATTTCCGGCCTTCCCGCCCAAGCGATTAATCGCAAAGGCGTAAGCCGGACGTTCCAACTGGTGCGGTTGTTGCCCTCAATGAAAGTACGCGAAAACGTCATGGCAGGCGCGGTCTTTGGCCACCGTCGCCGGTGGGGGCATGATGCGCGCGACCATGCGGAACAATTGCTCGAAAAGGTAGGCCTTGGTGGTAAAGGCGACATGTCCCTCGGCCAACTCACCTATATCGACACCAAGCGGGTCGAGCTTGCCCGTACCTTAGCCAGCGATCCCAAAGTCTTGCTGCTGGATGAGTGGCTGGCAGGTCTCAATCCGACCGAGCTGAAGATCGGGATCACCCTAATCAAGTCACTTCGCGATGAAGGCCGCACAATCATTCTGGTCGAGCACGTGATGGATGCCATCAGGTCCCTGTGTGATCGCTGTGTTGTCATGGCGGCAGGAACCAAAATTGCTGAAGGGACGCCCACACAGGTCCTATCCGACAAAGAGGTCATCCGCGCCTATCTGGGAGATGACGATGCTTGAACTCTCGAAAGTAACGGTCAGGTACGGCCAGCACCGCGCCTTGGAAGACGCGTCCGTCAAAGTGTCCAAAGGCGAGATCGTCGTCATCCTCGGTGCCAACGGCGCAGGAAAATCGACGTTGCTCAAAGCCGCCAGCGGCATTTGCGAAGGCGTCGTTGCAGGGGACATTCGCCTTGACGGAACAAATCTTGCCGGCCTTGCCGCCAACAAAATCGTTGATGCTGGCCTTGCACTCGTCCCCGAAGGGCGCGGCGTCTTTCCTGATCTGACGGTGCGCGAAAACCTGACGCTAGGGGCCTATGCTGCGCGGGCGCGCGACGATGAAAAGATGACGCTCGACCGCGTCTATGGCTTGTTTCCAAAGCTGGCCGAACGCAGCAAACAGATCGTCGGGACCATGTCAGGCGGCGAACAGCAGATGGTCGCCATCGGGCGCGCGATGATGTCAAACCCGACAATCCTGATGCTGGACGAACCCTCGCTTGGGCTTTCGCCATTGCTCTCAAAAGAGCTGTTTCAAAACCTTGCGCGGGTCAGAGACCTCGGCATTGGAGTGCTCATGGTCGAACAAAACGCCAAGCAATCTCTGGCGATCGCGGATCGGGGCTATTTGATCGAGAACGCACATGTTGTGCATCAAGACAGCGCCGAAAACCTGATGCGTGATCCGGCTGTGCAGGCGGCCTATCTCGGCGTTGGCAGTAGCGAAGAAACCGCAGCGCCGGAACCCGCGACAGACATGCCTGAAACCGTCACAGAGGCATTCACCGTCAGACCCCGCAGCCAGAAAACGCAATCGGCTGATGCGATTTTGGGTCGTTCCGTGGCTGACCTTGTCGCCGCAGCCAGCAGTCAAAGTGTGACCGCGACTGCGCAAAAGCGTCTCGATCCCAGTCGCACATCAAGCACGAAAATCCCGAAGGATCGTCTGGCCGCTGCCCTTGCGGATATTGAACGCAGCGCGATCAACGCCCGCAATCGCCCGAAACTGAAACCATTGCCAAACCGCCACGCAGTGCCGCCCATCCCAGACCAAGTGCCGGATGCCAAGCCACGCCCCGTCATCGAAGTCTACCGCGCACCACGCGTTGAAGTGTATCGCCGGCAGCCAGATGGCAGCGGCTTTGAAAGGAAATAGGATGCTGGACTCTCACACGCAGATCAAAGGCATGTACATCGGAGGAAATTGGGTGTCCTCGGGCCCCATGTTCGATGACATCAATCCATCGACCGGCGCGGTTTGGGCACACATTCCCGAAGGCGGGCGCACCGAAGCACGCGATGCAATCGCCGCGGCGCAAGCCGCCTTTCCTGCCTGGGCGGCCTTACATTTTCAGGACCGCGCCAAAATACTGCTAAAGGCTGCCGACGTCTGGGAAGCCCGCAAAATGGACTATGTCGCTGCTGCCCAGTCCGAGGGCGGCGGTTGGTTTGGCAAGGGCATGTTCGAAGCCGGCTATGTGGCAGATGTCTTCCGCGCTGCCGCCGCCATGTGTTACAATGCTGTTGGCGAAATCCTGCCCTCGCAACATGGCAAAGTCTCGATGGTCGAACGGGTCCCTATGGGCGTCGTCAGCGTGATCAGCCCATGGAACATGCCCGGCATTCTAACCGCACGGGGATTTGCCTTCCCACTTGCCGCAGGCAACACAATCGTCCTGAAACCCTCCGAAGATACCCCCTATGCAGGCGGCCTTTTCTTTGCCGAAGTCATGGAAGAAGCGGGCATCCCAAAAGGTGTGTTCAACGTTGTGACCTGCTCTCGTGACCGCGTGTCTGAGATGGGGGATGAACTGGTCGAGAATCCGATTGTGAAGGGTATTTCCTTCACCGGCTCCACCCTTATTGGTCGCCAGATTGCGGCCAAAGCCGGCGCGCATCTCAAAAAGGCCTGCGTCGAACTCGGCGGCAAAGATAGTCTGATAGTGCTGGAAGATGCGGACATGGATCGGGCAACATCTGCGGCGAGCTTCGGCAGCTTCATGCACCAAGGCCAGATTTGCATGTCCGTCGAAAAGGTGCTGGTCCAAGAAAGCATATATCCTGACTTCCTACGCCAGTTCGTCGCCCGCGCAGCCAGGCTGAAAACCGGCGACACCGCCGACAAATCCAACGTGATCGGCCCGCTGATCAACGACCGGCAGGTCGAACGCGTGAAATTCCAAATTGAAGACGCACTCGCAAAAGGTGCCAAAGCCGTGTTGGGCGGGCGCGTCTGGGACCGGTTTGTGGAACCGACAATCCTGACCAACGTGACCCCGGATATGGCCGTCTGGCGGGACGAAACCTTTGGTCCCGTGGCCGTGGTCGTGCCGTTCCGTACCGATGCAGAAGCCATCGCCCTGAACAACGACACTGAATATGGGCTCAGTTCTGGCATTATCACGGCTGATGAGAACCGCGCGCTTGAGATGTCACGCAAGCTTGAAACCGGGATGTGCCATGTGAATTGCTCATCCGTAAACGACGAACCCCACGTGCCCTTCGGCGGCAGCAAAGCCTCAGGCGTTGGAAAACATGGGGGGAAATGGTCGATGGAAACCTTTACCGAAACGCGCTGGATCACGCTTGATCGTGGCGGCCGGCCCTTCCCACCGGTGTTTTGATATGAGCTGGGAACGCGCACCCTTGTTGAAGGGCAAAACGATTGTTGTGACAGGCTCGGCCTCTGGCATCGGATTTGAGACTGCGCGGGTCTGTACCGCCATGGGCGCAAAAGTCTTAGGCATTGATCTGACCAAACGGTTTGACCACGTCGAAGAATTCTATCGCGCAGATTTGTCCGATGGAGCGACAATTGATGCGCTGATTGACGTGCTGCCCAAAGGCATTGACGGGATCGCCAATATCGCAGGTCTGCCCCCGACAGCGCCTGCAGATAAGGTTCTGGCGGTGAACCTATTCGGGCTGAAACATCTGACCCTTGGCTTAATCCCAAAACTGAACGACGGGGCCAGCATTGTAAATTTGGCCTCGCTTGCGGGCTTTGGCTGGCCGGACGCGATCCCGGCAATCCGCGCCAGCGAGACCATCCATGTCGACGACGCCGCACGCTTTGCAAGAGATCACCAGATCACCAATGAAGGTGGTCGCAGCTACTTTTTTTCCAAAGAAGCGCTGATCGCCTGGACCATGCAAAACCGTTGGACCTGGCGCGATCGGGACATCCGGATGAACTCGGTCAGCCCGGGGCCCGTCGACACACCAATCCTCGGTGATTTCCTGGAAACGCTCGGCACGCGCGCCGAAGAAGATGCCCGCATCATGGACCGCCCCGGCACGCCACAAGACCTTGCACCAATCGTCGCGTTCCTGCTGTCAGACATGACTGTATGGATACGTGGAACCAATATTCCCGCCGACGGCGGTATGTCATCAAACATCCTGTGCGGAATGCACGGGCTGTCATCTTAAAGGAGGCCAACTCATGTCTGCACTGGCTTGGATTATCATCATTCTCATTGTTGCGACGGTCATCATCGGTTTAGCGGCGGCCTTTTATCAACGCGCAACAAATGAAGTCGCTCTTGTACGGACTGGCCTTGGCGGTCGGCGGGTCATCATCGACGGCGGCACACTAGCGATCCCCTTCTTCCACGAGATTAACCGCGTGAACATGCAAACCTTGCGCATGGACGTCGCCCGCTCTGGTGAATCCTCTCTGATCACCAAGGACCGCTTGCGGGTAGATGTTGGTGCCGAATTCTACGCAAGCGTCACGCCAAGCGATGATGCGGTGACGCGTGCGGCGCAGACTTTGGGCAAACGGGTCTTTCAACCTGATCAGCTCAAAAACCTGATCGATGGGATGATGATCGATGCATTGCGGTCTGTGGCAGCACAAATGACAATGGACGAACTTCATGAAAACCGCGCAAGCTTTGTCAAACAAGTCCGAGAGGTTTTGACCGACACGCTTGCGAAATACGGGCTGCAACTTGATTCCGTATCGTTGACGGCCCTTGACCAGACACCATTTGCAGCGCTGGACGAAAACAATGCGTTTAACGCTGTTGGTATGCGCAAACTGGCCGAGGTCATCGCGAAATCCAAGAAGGAACGCGCCGAAATTGAAGGCGATAGTCAGGTCAGCGTAGCCCGCGCCGCAATGGAATCCGAGCGTCGCAAACTTGAAATCAACCTTGATCAACGGCGTGCTGAAATCGCACAAACCCAAGAGATTGAAACACTCGTCGCCGCACAGTTTTCGGAAATCGCAGCACGAAAAGCAGACAGCGAACGCGCTGCCGCACACGCGCGAATTGAGATGGAACAAGATATTGCATCAGCTGATATCGCCAAAGAACAGACTTTGCGAACGGCCGAAATCGCACAGGCGCTCGCCCTCGAAGCGGCTGAACAAGACCGTGCAATTTCCTTTGCCGCAAAGTCTCAGGAAGAAAGCCGCGCCCACGCCGATGCAGACACGGCCCGCATAGATTCCGTGAAAGCGGCTGAGGCGGTCCAAACCACCCGCCAAATGGCCGAAGCCGAACGGCGCAAGGCATTGGCCCTGATGGCGGCCCAAGAACAGGCCGAAGCCACCGCCGTACGTGCCAAAATCACGGCAGCAAGTGACAAAGCGACAGCCGCTGACAAAACGGCTGCCAAGCGCGAAGAGGCTGAAGCACTTAAGGCTATGAAGCTGGCCGAAACCGAAGCTAGCCTTGCCCAGATCAACGCAGAAAACGCGCGGTCCGATGCGCAAGTTGCGATGGAGCTGGAACTGGCACGCCTTCAAGCGCTCCCCAAAATTCTCGCCGAAATGGTCAAGCCTGCGGAAAAGATCACGGGTATTTCGATCAACCAAATGAGTGGTTTGGAGCGTACGGGTGGCGCGGGATCAACCTCGCCTATCAATCAAACGGTTGAGGCTATCATGGACATGGCTGTTTCTCTGCCAGCCCTGCAGAAACTTGGTGATCGTATCGGGGTCGATGTTGATGCGACTTTGTCGAAAGCCCCGACAAAGCCAATAGATGATACCTAAGCAAAGCGACGAAAAAGAATATCAGCGGCACAGTTCGCGTCCGCGCGTTCGTATTGCGAGCACCCTAGTTGCGTTGCTCTTAAATGTTATGGGACGTGAAGGTTTCATTCTCTGCTCCGCCGCAAATCATAATGCCAGTCTCTGATCAAAAATGTCTTGCTATACAGAAGCCATCCACACAATATATTTGCCACGCCACGATCAATGGTAGCAAATCCTGCACAGCGGTCATCAGTGCGAGTAAAAGCGAAGGCCTGCTTTCCCCCGAGGCGATTTTTGCTGCGTTTAAAAGTAGCCGTTGGTGCCGCCGCAGCGAATGTCTCAAAAGTGTAGGTTTCTCGGACGCCACGCGCGGCGTTTGGGTGGCGCGGAGCGTTGCCTGGCGTCGGAGAAGCGCTCAAGCGGGAAATCGCGGGGTTGGGCTTGGTGGAACAGCGGTATCTATGGGGATTTGATGGGTGCGGCTGCTTTGGCTTTGCTCTTTCGCACGCGTGTCTGGCAGCTTTTAGGGGCGACCTGAGCGGGCGTTTTGCGTTTTTTTGGTCGAT
>NZ_CALJXO010000303.1:0-4267 GCF_937988555.1 uncultured Boseongicola sp.
GACCGCACCGTTTCGTGGCTGATGTCGACGGCGCGCTCGTGCAGCAGGTCCTCGACATTGCGGAGCGAAAGGGGAAAGCGAACGTCCATCATGACCGCCAGGCGGATGATCTCCGGGCTACTGTGAAAACCCTTGAAAGGGTCGGTTTTCGTCATGAACAAAGGCTACGAAACCACCCTGCCCGCCTCAGGAAGATTTGTTCTGACAATGCCTCTTTGCTGAATTGGCGTCGGCAATTTGCTTGCCAGAACGAAGGTTAGTGCACAGCGAATAAACCACAAAACGTTTTCCTTTTTCGATCTTCGCGGCGCACTGAAGGGCGGGCAGAGTTTAAGATTGGAAACGCGCTCTCCTTGCCGCTTGAAGACGGCAAGATGGAAGTCGTGGTATCCGGCCTCGTCTTGAATTTCGTTCCTGAAAAGTCACCGGCACTTAAGGAAATGCTTCGGGCAGCCAAGCACGGCGGAACGATTGCCGCCTACGTCTGGGACTATGCGGGTGAGATGCCGCTTATGCGCTATTTCTGGAACGGAGTTTCAGAGCTTTTTCCCAATGGCGCGGCGCAGGACGAGGGCAAACAGTTTCCGATCTGCAAGCGGGAACCGCTGGCCGATCTCTTCAAAGCAGCGGGTCTAAACGCCATCAAGACAACCGCGCTTGAGGCGCCGACCATATTCACTGATATCAATGACTATTGGTCTCCATTCTTAAGGGGGCAAGGCCCAGCCGGGGCCTATTGTGTTTCCCTGCGGGACGATCAGCGCGAGCAACTGCGAAGGAAAATTGAGGATAAGCTGCCCTATGCCCCGGACGGTTCTATCCCACTTACCGCTCGTGCCTGGGCGGTGCGAGGAACTGCATGAGTAATTGCCTTAACTGAAGCGGCCAAAATCGTGCACAGAATGCCTTCAACCGACCCGTCGATTAAAACCCGGCTTCCCTCGACAAACCGATCGCGATGCTCAGGCCTAATGGATTTTTCTCTCGAACAGTTGTGAGACACGCCCCAAGCAGATGGCCGCTTAGGGCTCCAAGCCGCCTTCCGCGCTGCAGCTTTTTATCTGATATTTGGCTGGCCAGGATCGACTTGGACGGCCCATTGCAGCCGTTGACCTGACCTGTTGTCGCTGCGGCGCAGCTTCCCCAAACCGGCCATTGGCCACCTGTCAGTTGCGGAGTTTGTTCAAATCGAAACTTTGCGGCCAAGTTCTCTGACGCGCCATGAATGTCGCATACGAGGGATATGAGACCTCTCCGAGAGGTTATCGTGCAAGCGAGACCTCTTTGAATGGCCCGATATGACATCTGTAGCCCCCCACACTTCCACAGCGGATGCCCACAAGTACAGTGTGCTCTTCGTGTTTGCGGCCGGGGTTCTGTGGTCAACGGTCGGTCTTGGCATTCGCATGATAGAAGACGCCGTCGTCTGGCAGATTCTGCTCTATCGGTCGATCAGCATGTCGCTATTTCTTTACGTGGTCATTCGGGTGCGGTCGGGCGAAAGCCCCTTTGTTCAGATCCGCCGCATCGGCTTTCCCTCTGTTATCGCCGGGCTTTCACTGGTTGCGGCCTATTCCGGCGGGATCTACTCAATCCAGAATACCTCGGTCGCGAATGCAATGCTGCTTTTTGCAACCGCACCGTTTATGGCTGCGGTCCTGGGTTGGATCATTCTGCGTGAACGCGTGCGCCTCGCAACCTGGGTTGCGATTGCTGTTGCCATAGGCGGGATCGCGATCATGGTTGCCGATAAGTCCGGCAGCGTCGTCCTGAGAGGCAGCCTTGCCGCGCTTGGGTCGGCATTTGGCTTCGCCGTCTTCACCGTTGCTTTGCGATGGGGGCGGACGGGCGAAATGCTCCCATCGGTATTCCTGTCCGGTCTGTTCGCCATCGTCGTCACATTTGGGATATGCCAATTCTCGGGGCTGTCCGTTGCTCTCAGCTTGCACGATGGCACTATATCCATGGGCATGGGGGTATTTCAGGTGGGTGCGGGACTGATCCTCTACACACTGGGATCCCGCAGTCTCCCAGCTGCAGAGCTTGCCCTGCTATCGCTGGCCGAGGTCCTGCTTGGCCCGGTTTGGGTCTGGCTCTTCCTTGGTGAAACAGCGAGCCTCAATACGCTGATCGGCGGTGCCGTGCTGCTTGCGGCAATCGCAGGAAATGCAGTGTCAGGCAAGCGTCGTAAGCCTCCGCCAATCACCGCACCTTAAGGATGCTGTAATCGGCCCAAAGCCGCCGCTCGTCGGTCGTTCCAACGCCGCGCTGCAGCTTTCGCTTTGCGGCCATTCGTGCATCGCGCAGCATTTTCGGTGGGAGAAGGACCGCAGAGCGGGACAAGTCCGCGCTTCGCTGCGCACGCGGAATAGGTTGTGGTCGGTAAAACGACCTCATTCTTCAGTTTTCTGGCACATTGGCTTTTCTAAAACCTTCCGCGAAGGCCATTCTGTAGGCCGGGTCCTGAATGGACGCTGAGTTTAGCAAGTCCTCCACCGTAGCTTCACGTCCGAGTGCCTCGTATTCCATCGCCATCCACTCGGCTTCGTCTGTGTCCCCCAACTGCCCATAGGTCGCGATCAGAAAGCGATAGGGATACGGGGCTGATGGGTTCCTGTCGCGGGCTCGAACAAGATGGGCTTCAGCCTTCTCGTAGTTTTCCAGAAAATAATTCGCCATGCCTTCGGCAAGGTCATACCAGTATGGCGGCAGCGGGTTGCGTTCGAAGGCTTCCAAGATCAACGGCAGAGCTTCGTCTGCGCGTCCATTGAAAATGTGAATGTTGGCGAGGAAGACATAGGCATCGTCATAGTTGGGATCGAGTTAAATTGCGGTTCTGTAAGCGTTGATCGCACGTGTTTCATCTGGCGCAAAACTGCGGGTGTAAAGGCGACCAAGCGAGAAGTGAGCAAATGGCAGTTCCGGATCAAGCACAATAGCCCGTTCAGCGTGGTAGAACGCTGCATCGATGTTTCCTTCCCGGTCTCTGGTCCAGTTATTCTCAACCCGGAAGCTGTAGACTTGCGCCAGATGAGCGTGGGGAAGCGCGTAGTCAGGGTCGATCCGGATCGCCTCTTTCAAGGCGGCCTCAGCTTTCAGGTTGGTCTCGCTGGTATAAAGGTTTTCGAGTTCGCGACCGCGAAGATAGGCATCATGTGCTTCGATATTGTTTGTTCCCCGCACATCGAGACGGGCACGCTCCGCACCGGAAAGCCGCACCGACAGCGTCCGTAGCAATTCGTGGGCGACCTCATCCTGAAAGGCCAAGACATCTTCAGGTGTTCCTTCGAAACGCTTGGCCCACAGATTTGCCCCCGTTTCGCCGTCGACCAAGGCAACCGAAAGGCGAAGGCTATTGCTGATGCGCCGCACGCTGCCCTCCACGATGACATCTGCGCGAAGTATGTCCGCCATTTCCCGAACACTCGTCGTTGACGCATCCAGCGAGAAACTGGCGCCACGCGAGACAACGCGAATATCGGAGAGCCCAGACAGATCGACAATCAGATCCTCAGCGAGACCATTTGAGAAGTATGCCTGTCCCAGATCGCCGCTCATGTTTTGGAATGGCATTACCGCAACGGTCGTCCGATGGGGCGATGGGCTGGGTCCCTTGGACCAGAACAGGCCGCCAAGCAAAGCAAGGATGAACGCGACCAACAGTCCGGTCAGAAGCAGAAAGCGGCGCAACGGGGGAGAGCCCGGCTTCGGAGGTTTCGCGTCGGACATGTGAAAAACGAGGCGGTAGCCCTTCTTTGGAATGGTCCTGAGTTCCACGCCGCCGACGTCTCGAAAAGCCTTCCGAATCTCCGATATACACTGAACTACGCTGTCTTCGGTAACGTGAGTGTCTGGCCAAACGTGGTTCAGCAAGTCGGCCTTGGACACCAACGACCCTTCGCGCTCTACCAGAACTGTTAGGACCCTGGCAGTTTGGGGGCGGAGATTGCTGCGATCTCCATGGACGCTCAGTTCTCCCGAATCTGGATCGAAAACTGCATCGCCAATCTGAACCTGATCTACGGTCTTCGCCACTTCTTCGGTAGTCTTTCGGGACTTTCTGCACATGTCCGGCTTAGTTTAACGGCGCACAGCGGCTAAGCAAACCATGCATCGCTGCAACGAACAAAGGAAGAAGGGAGAGAAAGCATGTCGAAGCTGATCCTAATGAGCACCGCCTTTGCGGTGGTTGCGACCGTGGCGGGGGCAGGTGAACGAGTAACCTACACAGTCGGGGACGCCCAATTTGATGGCTACGTGGCGCAAG
>NZ_CALJXO010000304.1:0-58145 GCF_937988555.1 uncultured Boseongicola sp.
ATCTGCATTACTATCAGGACGGTGGGTTCGGACCGATCCGTGTCAAAGAGCCTATTGTTCTCGGTCATGAAGTCGCCGGAACCGTGTGCGACATTGGCCCCAACGTCACCAGTCTCAAACCCGGTGATCGGGTTGCCCTTAGCCCAAGCCATCCATGCGGCGACTGCAAATTCTGCTCAACCGGCTTGTTCCAGCACCGCCTGAACATGCGGTTTTTTGGGTCCGCTTTGCGGTTTCCCCATGAACAAGGCGCATTTCGCGATCAGATGGTGGTGGGCGCCGCGCAGTGCGTTCCGGTCAAGGACAGCGTCACAATGGCAGAGGCGGCCTGTGCCGAGCCGCTTGCCGTCTGCCTGCACGCCAGAAACCGCGCACCCGACCTTCGGGGCCGTCGTGTTCTGGTCACCGGAGCCGGACCGATCGGCGTTCTATGTGCCGCCCTTGCAGTTGAAGCCCGAGCAAGTGAGGTCGTTGTCACAGACTTGCAGGATACTCCTTTGAAAGTTGCCCAGCAGATGGGAGCAACGCGGGTCATCAACATCGCAGTCAACCCGTCCGGACTTGAGGTTTATTCAACCGACAAGGGCCGTTTCGACGTCGCTTTTGAATGCTCCGCCGCGGCACCCGCGATCCAAAGCGCGATCAACGTCGTCCATCCCCAAGGCACGGTCATTCAGGTTGGTGTGACAGGTGATGTGGCGGTTCCCATCAACATTCTGGTCGGTAAAGAGATCAGCTTTCTCGGCTCTCATCGCTTTCACAGTGAATTTGCTGCCGCCGTGGACCTTATCGGCAATCGCGCCATTGATCTCAGCCCGATGATCACCGGGACGTTTCCGCTGGAGGACGCCGTGGAGGCATTCGAGATTGCGGGGGATCGTAGCCGTGCGGTTAAAACCCAGCTCTCCTTTGCAACCGAGTAAATTGTGAAAAATGGTTTCTGCAATGACAGTGAAGCTGCCCTGTATGCCGCACCGAGGTGCTTTGTCACGTTAACCCAGATGAACCAATTAGGACGCCGCGATCTGAGATTAGGCTGCCACAATCTTACACCATTCAGCGAATGCTTTGGCGCGGGTTTGACGAAGAGTTCGGTGAAAGATTAGATGGCGCTGTAAATTGAATTGGTTGTAGTTGGCGTCGTGGACGGACAGAAATCGCTGTATTTATTCGGGTATTTTTAAACCGTTCTTGTCGGCGCGTCGGCCCCTTCCCCTTGGATTTGCAAACAAACCAGTGCCGGGCATAAGTCGCCGCCCTGCCCGTCTCAAGCAGAGTTCCTGCTACAAGATCCGATCAATCCAACTCTGCAATCAGTTCGTCCGTAGTAATCTGCCGGCAATAGCCTTTAATCGCATTAAGCGACGCCGCTTGCCGGGCCTCCGAGAACGTCGCACAGGCGTCCCAAATGGCGCTTTCGACGTATTGATCGGTCAGAACTCCCGAAAGGAGCAACTGCTGAATGCCGAGGTTTCGCAGGATATAGTCGCTTTTGTTGTCGTTGAACGCGGCCGGGTTCTCGCCCAGCTGGAAAACGGCGATCTTCGCACATCTGGTTTGGATCGTTCCCATCGTCACTCTTGGCATCTCGATCCGCTTCTTCGGCTACGATCCCGCACAGAAAGAAGCCGCTCGCGATCTGGGCGCGAACAGCTGGCAAGTCGTGAGAGAGAGCTCGCTGCCCGCCCTATGGCCCGGCATCTTTTCAGGGGGACTGTTCGCGTTCCTTCTGTCCTGGTCAAATCTGCCCCTGTCGATCTACACTTCGGGACCGGACACCCCGCTTCCAGTGTGGCTGTTCACCAGGACCGCCACGAACTACTCTCCTCTGGTGCCATCGGTCGCCGTGATCGGAACACTGGTCTCCGCGGCGCTGGTTGTGTCGCTTGCTTTAACCATGTTCGTGGTGCGCCGGGTTCAGGGTCGGTTCTGATTAAGAACGCCAGCTGATATCGCCGGATTGCAGGAACGCTGTCCATCCGCCGCACCAAAGTCGGCAACGTCAGACTAAACGGATCCGCTCGTTCTGCTGCCACCCTGAGCGTTTGCGCTCGGACGTAATTTCTTTGTTTGCTTGATAAGCATCAAACAGCATGACGCGAAAGAGGCTGATATTCCTCGTCCAAACGCTAGTAGATGAGTATCGTCTGACAGTGCCCCCATGGCCGATGTTCTAAATCAACCCTACAAAGATGTTATAGGAACGCATGCAAGCCTCGCGGTCGCTGCGAAACAGGAGTTGCGCCAATGGTAGAGCCAGAAACATTTAGGTTCCTTGCAGATCTCGCAGTGAACAACCGCAAATCCTGGATGGACGAGCACCGTGATGAGCGCGACGCCGCTCTGCGTAATTTCACCGGCATCGCTATGACACTGCACGATTATGCTGATCGCTTTGACCCTTTCCTGGCCGAGGCGGGGATCAAACCAAAGCAAAGCTATACCAAGTTTTTTCAAGAGCCGCGGGACCGCATCGGACGTGCTCTATACCGCTCGGGCGTGGATATTTTTGCCAATGCCGGTCATCCCGCAGAAGACTTCGGATACTACCTCCATATCGAGCCAGGAAGTTGCCACGCAGGCGCCGCGCTTTTCCAACCCTCTAAGGCGGCACTCGCGCGGTTACGGAAGCGTCTGGTTGATGATCCGGAGGGCCTGAAAGACCTGTTGGCTGATCCTGAGTTCAAGAAGGCTTTCCCAGACGGTGTGGTCACACGAAAAGCGTTGGGTGCAGTGCCGGACGGCTTTGTAAGTAGCGATCCAGCGGCACCCTATTTGAAAATGGTCGGCCTGGGATGCCGCAAAGACTTGCCGGACGCGCTCCTGCTCGACGACAAGGTGATCGATCTCCTAATCGAGATCTTTCGCGCCGCCAGCTCAATGGTGCGCCACTTCGACTGATTGCGCACAAGAAAGTGCCGGCTTTATGCATTATCGAAGCATCCGATGACCAACGTTATTGAGCGTCGGGCGGGCCTAGTCATTTTAAGTGAGAATATTCAGTGGCTAACATTATCCGCAAGCTGCGACTTGAAATGGTGACAGGCCACGGCTCTCAGGTCTGACACAGGCTGTATGAGGGGCTGCGTCACGCTACAAATCTCGCTAGAAAGGGGACAACGCGGGTGAAAATAGCACCCTGTAGGTGGCGCTAGCGGCGAAGGGACTTCACCTTCGATGGTGTCGAAATAGACCAGCTCCTCCGCATCTAGCACCAGCTTGGGCACACTGCCGAACAGGGCCGCAGTATATGGATGGGCAGGCGTGCCGAATACCTGTGCCACCGGCCCCAATTCAACGATCCGTCCCAGATACATGACCGCCACGCGATCGCTGACATGCTGCACCACGCTCAAATCATGGCTAATGAAAACGGATGTCAGTTTCAGATCACGGGTGAGCTCCAGAAACAGGTTGATGATCTGCGCCTGAATCGACACGTCCAGCGAGGCCACAGGCTCATCGCAGATCAGCACATCAGGCTGCATCGCAAGTGCGCGGGCAATCGCGATCCGCTGACGCTGACCACCTGAGAACTGGTGCGGATAGCGGTCGACCCACACGGGGTCCAGCCCCACACGTTCGAACCATTTGCTGACATATCTGCCGGCTTCCGACTTGTTCGTCAGGCCATGGGCGATAGGGCCTTCGGCGACGGTATCGCCTACCTTCATGCGCGGATCGAGGCTGGCAAAAGGGTCTTGAAAAACAGTTTGCACGCGGGTCGTGATCTTGGAGCCGTTCTCCATCACTGGCGCGCCGTCGATGGCCACCGTCCCGGAGGTCGGCGGCAGAATGCCCGCAATCACGCGCCCAAGTGTAGACTTGCCGCAACCAGACTCGCCGACCAACCCCAAGGTTTCTCCCTTGTGGACCGACAGGGTAACATCCGATACCGCGCGGACCGAGCGGGTCTCAACCTTGGCACCCAACTTGGCGGCTATCTTTTCGCCTGTGCTCAGATTGGGACCGAACAGGCGGCTGACATTGTCGACGGTCAAGAACGCGCTCATGCAGGAACCTCGGTGTCTTGTCCCACTGGATGAAAGCAACGCCAGCCGCGGCCATCTTGCAGGGTCATCTCCGGGTCTGTTCCACATCTTTTGGTCGAACGATCACAGCGCGGCGCGAAGGGGCAGCCGCGCGGCAGAGACAACAGAGACGGCGTGGTGCCGGGGATTTGGGTCAGCGGCACACCGGGTTTCGCCGTCGCGGGGAGCGAGCCGATCAGACCGGCAGTATATGGATGGCGCGGATCACGCAGCAGCTTGGCGGTCGGACCCTGTTCGACGATCCGTCCCGCGTACATCACCGCTAGCTTACTGGCGAGACTGGAGACCACGGCCAGATCGTGACTGATCCATATCAGCGCGGTGCCGGTTTCGCGGGCAAGGTCGCGCATCTGGAACAGAATCTGCGCCTGAATGGAAACATCCAGCGCCGTCGTCGGCTCATCAGCCACGATGACAGCTGGATGGTGCAAGAGGGCAATAGCAATTGCCACGCGCTGCCGCATGCCGCCGGAAAACTCATGTGGATAGGCCCGCAGCCGCGCAGAGGCTGACGGGATTCCCACTTGGGTCAGCAAGTCCGCCGCACGCGCTTCGGCTGCACGGGCGCTCAGGCGCTCGTGTGCGTCAATCGCAAGTCTCATCTGCTGGCCGATGGTCAGCATTGGGTTCAGCGTCGCAATCGGGTCCTGAAAGATCATCGAAATCTCTCGGCCCCGGCGGGCGCGCAGGGCCTTTTCCGACAAGGTCGTCAGCTCAGTCCCGTTGAGTTTAATGGAGCCCGCAACGATGCGTCCCGGTGCATCAACCAGCCCCAGAAGGGAAAAGCCAGTGACCGTCTTGCCCGATCCGCTTTCGCCCACCAGTCCCATGATCTCGCCCTTGGCCAAATCAAAGGATACGCCATCCACCGCCTTCACCACGCCTGCACGCGTAAAAAAATGGGTGCTCAGGTTTTCAACGCTCAGGACAGGATCGGTCATTTGCGCAGCCTTGGATTGAATTGATCGCGCACCTGATCACCTACGATATTAATCGCCACGATCAGTATAATTAGGGCGACGCCGGGGTAGACCGAGATCCAGTAGCGCCCGCTCATCATGTACGGGAATCCGTTCGCGATTAACATGCCGAGCGAGGGTTCGGTGACCGGCAGGCCAAGCCCCAAGAAGCTCAGTGTGGCTTCAAGAGAAATCGAATTAGCGATCTGCACTGTCGCCACCACGATCAACGGTGGGGTGCAATTAGGCAGCAGATGTCTCAGCACTACCAACCGTCCGCTGAGCGGAGTGGCAAGGGCGGCCTCTATATAGTCCTTGCCACGCTCAGCCTTGGCAGCACCGTAGGCGGTGCGCGCGAAGTAGGCATATTGCGCGGCGACCAGCGCCCCAATTAGCTGCGTCTTGCCCTGCCCCAGAAGTGCGACGATCACCAGCGCCAGCAAGATCGCCGGGAAGGAAAGCTGCAAGTCGACCAACCGCATGATCAGTGCTTCAATCCGACCGCCGACATAGGCCGCCGTGATCCCCAGCGCTGTACCAATAGTGAGCGAAACCAAGCCAGCGGCCAGCCCAATCTGAATGGAGATCCGAAGCCCATAAAAGATCGCCGACAGTAGGTCTCGTCCCTGTGGATCGGTGCCCAAGATATGCGTATACCCGCCCGACCCCACAAATCCCGGCGGTCTGCGGCTGTCCATCAACGATAGGTTCGCCAGATCATAGGGGTTCTGAGGCGAAACGACTGACGCGAACAGCGCGAGCAAGATCAGCGCGACCACGACGACCAAAGCCACAACGGCGATCTTGTTTTCGCGATACTCCGCCCAGAAACGGCGCAGTGGGGTGCTTTCAGCGCTCATGCCGATGCCCCATGCCGCACGCGTGGATCGATCAGCGCAAAGATTAGATCAATCACGAAATTGATAGTCACAAATAGAAAGGCAACCAGGATCAGATAGGCAACCATGACAGGCCGATCCAGCACACCGATACTATCGATGATCAGCTTGCCAACACCGGGCCATGAAAAGATCGTCTCAGTCACAACAGCAAAGGCAAGCGTCGATCCCAGCTCAAGCCCGAAGACCGTGATGATCGGAATGGAGATGAGTTTCAGCAAGTGGCGGCGCAGGATGGTGCCTTCTGACAGGCCTGCGGCGCGGGCGAATTTGATTGTATCGGTCAGCATGATCTCCCGCGTCCCAGCGCGCGCCAAACGGATCATCATTGCCAGTTTGAATAGCGCCAAGTTGACGGCTGGCAACACGATATGGGACAGGCCGTTCAATGTTGGAAAGGACCAGCGGACTCCCCAGATCTCCACTGTCTCGCCCCGTCCACCTGCAGGCAACCAGCCAAGATTAACCGCAAAAAACAGAATCAGGATCAGTCCCACCCAGAAAGATGGCACCGAAAACCCAAGCACAGATACCGCCATGATCGTCTTGGAAATCCAGCTGTCGGGCCGGTAACCTGCATAGATGCCTAGGCTAACTCCCAAAAATGTGGCCGAAATGACCGAGATCAGAACCAGCTCAAGTGTCGCGGGCAGACGTCCGCCAATCAGCTCTAGCACAGGAATATTATAGACAAATGATCGCCCCAGATCGCCCTGAAGCAAGTTCGAAATGAAGATGAAATATTGTTCGTAGAGGGGTCGGTCGAGGCCAAGCCTGCGGATTACTTCTTCGCGGATGTCCTGCGTGGCCTCAGGGGGGAGCACAATGTCGATGGGATTGCCGATGGCATAAACCCCACAGAATACGATGATCGACATGACAGCCATGACCAGCACGGCCTGAATGAAGCGCTGGATAATGAAGCCGAGCATCAGCTCTCCCTTAGGACAAAGCAAAGGCCGGGCGGCGTGTCTGCCGCCCGGCCTTTTGTCGTGCTATTCTATCAGGATGCTGGCTTGATGAAGAACGCAAGGGTGTCTTCGTCAAAGCGCGGCAAGAGCTGCAGCATGCCAGCCTTTGCACCCCAGACCGTCTGAAGCTGAACGATAGAGATATAGGCTTTGTCTGCCATCACCTTTTCCATCGCTTCTTCGTAAGTCGCGCGGCGCTCGTCCGCATCCATCATCTGGGCACCGGTCTCAAGCAGATTGTCCACATCTGTGTTGTTGTATTCGATCCGATTATAGGCTCCCAGCTTGACCTCGGGATTGTTGGAATGTGCCAAACCGCCCAAGGTGTATGATGCCTCACCCGTTAGAGTGCCCCATCCATTCATGAACATTGAATATTCAAGCCGGGCCTGTGCGGGAAAGTAGACGGTTTTGGAAATCGCATTCACGTTGGTCTTGATGCCAGCTTGCGTCAGCATCTGGCCAAGTCCCTGGCAAATCGCGCCGTCACCTGGAAGCCGGTCAGCGGTGCAGTAAAGATCCACCTCGAACCCGTCAGGATAACCCGCATCAGCCAGTAATTCCTTAGCTTTTGTAGGGTTGTATTCCGGCATCGGGATGTCTTCGCTTGAGCCAAAAAAGCCAGAAGGCATCATTTGGTTCGCAGGCTTTCCAAGGCCTTCAAGCACGATATCCACCATGGTTTCACGGTCGATTGCGTAGTCGATGGCCTGACGCACCTTCAGGTCGCGAAATGGATTTGAAGCGAGATCGGAGCCGTCAATGGCGCGCACCATCGGCGTCTTTTCGCGTTGATCCAGCTGCAGGTTCATGATGTAGACGCTGTCGCCCTTAACCGCATCAATATTGGCATCGTTCTCGAGCGCCAGATAATCCACAGAAGACACATAGTTGATCACGTCGACCTGCCCTGCCTTAAGCGCCGCTAAACGTGAGCTGTCATTCGGAATTTCCTTGCGGATCACCGTTTCCCAAGCGCCCATGCCGCGCCAGTAGTCGTCGTTGCGCTCAAGAACCAGATCGCCTTTTGGCTCCCAGCTGACATATTTGTATGGGCCGGTACCAATTGTGGCTGCACCGGAGTTAAAGCCCGAAGCCGCAGTTTCAGGGGTGGAGTAATCTGCCGCAGCGTCAGACGAGACAATAAACAAGCGGATAAAATCATTTGGCAACGTGGCTGCTTGACCGTCCGTGTGAATCTGAATCGTCAAGGGGTCTATGATGTCGACACCCGCCACGCGGCGCACGTAGATCGCCGTGGTGGTCGGGCCCGTGACAACAGGAATCCGCTCGATTGAGAACTTCACATCCTCTGCGTCGAAATCAGAGCCATCGTGAAACTTTACGCCTTCGCGCAGTTTGAATTCCCAAGTGTCTTCGTCAACCGGGGTCCAACTTGTGGCAAGGCCCGGTTCGATCTGTAGATCGGTCCCGGACCACACCAGTGTATCAAAAATATGCTTTGCCGCCTCAGCGTGTGGGCCAAGAGCAGAAAAATGCGGATCCATTGATTCAGGTCCGCCGCGCACTCCCATCGTCAGCGTTTGCGCCGATACAGCACCCGCTGCTGTTAGGCTCAGCGTAATCGCCAGAGGTGCAAGGAACTTCTGGTACTTCATGGTTTTCCCTTCCCGTGTTTGGAGGAGGCAGCAAACCCCATCCGATCCTATTAGTGGCAGTCATGTCCCATTTGGAACTTGCTTTCGCAGAATGTGGGGAGATACTGTAGCAGTCAAGTTCATTTTGGAACTCAGATGGGTGAGCCAAAGGATCATTAACCAATGTCAGGTCCACAGACCGCTTCCGATGAAGAATTCAGCGAACAAGAAATCTTGGAATGCCCAGACATGCTGGATGCTAAATTGTGGAATAACCCCTGTCCGTTCACCTTTCGGATTAACTATCTGGCGCTGCTCTACAATACGCCGCTCTATAGCTGGGTGCAGGATTCTTATGGGCTGAAGCGGCCGGAATATGTGGTATTGTATTCGCTTGCGCTCGCCGACGGCGGCAGCGCACGGGACATCTCGCGCACCTCCGGCTTTCCAAAGAACACACTGAGCCGCGCTGTTAAACGGCTGGAACTTATGGGCTTGATCGACGCGCGCAGCAAAGCCCCCGGTGGCGGGCGCAAACAGGCGCTGCACCTGTCGGAAAAGGGGTGGAAACTGTTTCACGCAACCCGCCCCGCATTTGAGGCCCAGGAAAAGCGCATGCTGGCGGCGCTGTCAGCAGGAGAGCGGCAGATGCTGTTTGAACTGATGTCAAAAGTGGTTCTTGGCGCAGAAAATTGGGCTGGCGCACTGCCGCCCGAAGCCATGTCTGAAACGATACGTTTGAAGGAAGGAAAAACGCAATGAAGGTTGCCAATATGAACTGGCGTGACGTCGATGCGGCCGCCACCCGCGATCCGCGCTGTATCCTGCCTATCGGTTCAACCGAGCAGCACGCGCAGCTCTCGCTTTGTGTGGATATGATCCTAGCAGAGAAAGTCGCAACCGACGCCGCCGAGCCTCTGAATATTCCAATCTTTCCAGTGATGCCTTATGGGCTGGCTCCCTATTTCAACGCTTATCCCGGCACCATCTGTCTGCGTGTTGAAACGTTGATGGCGGTGATCCGCGATGTGGTGGCATCGCTGCGGCGGGCGGGGTTCCGGCAGATCCTGATCGTGAACGGGCATGGCGGCAACAACCCGGTAGCTGCGCTTGCGCAGGAATTAATGGCCGAATACAGCGATACGTCGATCAAGTTCCACAACTGGTGGAACGCCCCTGAAACGTGGGCCAAGATACAATCCATAGACACCACTGGCTCCCACGCCAACTGGATGGAAAACTTTCCCTGGACACGGCTGGCCCATGCTCCCGCTCCAGACGGCGAAAAGCCGGGGATAGATATGGCCCTAATGAAGGCATCATCGCCCGCACAAGTGCTAGACCTTCTGGGTGACGGCTCCTTCGGGGGGCCATGGCAGCGCTCTGATGCGGAAATGCTGGCAATCTGGGAAACCGGCGTCGCCGAAACTCGCGCGGCACTGGAAGGCCCTTGGCCTGTTATCGGCAATGGCTGAGCCTGTATTGATCTGGGGCGCGGGTGCCATTGGCGGCATATTGGGAGCCTATTGGGCGCGGGCCGGCGTACCGGTCCTTATGGTCGATATCGTGCCTGATCATGTGGCTGCATGCGCCAACAAAGGTCTCTCAATCGAAGGCCCGGTTGAAGAGTTCACCCAAGTTGTGTCCTGTGTCACCCCCGAACAGCTGACCGGCGAATACAGCCGGATCGTACTGGCGGTAAAGGCACACGCGACCGAAGCAGCAATGATGCAGCTAATGCCGCACCTGGCGTCCGGTGGCTTTGTCCTGTCCGCGCAAAACGGGCTGAATGAACGCGTCATCGCACAGCATATCGGGCCGGATCGCACTATCGGTGCGTTTGTTAACTATGGTGCCGACTGGATCGGACCCGGTCGTATCCTATTTGGCAACCGCGGCGCAGTTGTGGTTGGCGAAATAGACGGCAGCCTGCAGCAGCGCACCAAGGATATGTTTGCCCTGTTGCAGATATTCGAACCGGACGCAGTCCTGACGCGCGACATCTGGGCTTATCTTTGGGGCAAACTGGGCTATGGCGCGATGCTCTTTGCCACGGCGCTGACCCCCGACAGCATGACAGCAAATTTCGAAGATCCCGCACGCGGTCCAGTGCTGATGGGTTTGGCGCGAGAAGTGATGCGCACCGCCATCGCCGAAGGTGTCAATCCAAAACCATTTAACGGGTTCGAGCCAATCGCCTTCATGCCCGGATCCGACGATACAGCCGCGCGGAAAAGCCTTGCCGACCTGGCCGAATTCAACTCCAAGACCGCCAAGACGCACACGGGCATCTACCGCGATTTGGCTGTGCGTAAACGCAAAACCGAAGTGGACCCCCAAGTCGGGACGATCGCCGAGATTGCTGCAGGACATGGCATAGACACGCCGCTGCTGCGCCGCCTGGTGGAGCTGATCCACGACATAGAAAACGGCCGCCGCGAGATGTCGGCAGAAACGTTTCACGAATTGACCGAGGTGCTTACATGACGGTCCACACAGCCCTTGTGACCGGCATCGTTGGCGGGATTGGTGCGGCGATTGCTACCCGTCTGGCCGCAGATGGGGCCAAGGTTGTTGTCAGCGATCTTCCCGGGGATGCGTTAGAGGAAGCGGCAGGGCGACTGGGCTTGCCTGCCGCAGCGGCAGATCTCGGAGACTCGCGCTCGGTCAGATCAATGGTACAGAAAATCACCTCTGATTATGGTACGCCGGATATTTTGGTCAATGCTGCAGGCGGTGTACGCAATCAGGTCGGCTCTCCACTGGAAGACGTGAACCCGGATGATTGGCACAGTATCTTTGCCATTAATGTGGATGCCACGCTCTACCTGTCGCAATCCATGGTGCCCGCGATGAAGACCGCAGGCTGGGGCCGGATCGTGACGATCAGTTCGGGCGCGGGGCTGCGACCCAGTCTCACCGGCATTCATGCCTATACAGCAGCCAAACACGCACTCGTCGGGCTGACGAAGCAACTTAGCCTTGAGCTGGGCCAGCACGGGATCACTGTCAATTCCATCGCCCCCGGCTTCATCCTGTCCAATCCCGCTACGCGCCGCCAGTGGGACGCCTACGGCCCCGAAGGACAGTCCCAACTAATCCGTCGCATTCATACTCGCAGGTTGGGCACTCCCGAAGACATCGCCGCCGCCGCCGCCTTTATAACATCGGAGGAGGCCGGGTGGATCACAGGTCAGATCCTCAGCGTAGATGGCGGTGTAACCTGAGGAGAAAGCGTTTGACTGACCCCGTTCTTACCCACGCACTTAGCCGACAGAGCCAGTTGATCGACGCGCTCAAAACGCTCGTGGCCTGTCCTTCAATCGGTGCGGATCCGGCCATGGCCCAGGGCATGGAAGACGCTCGCGCCCTTATTGAGGCGCGACTTGATGCGATGGGGTTCCAGAACCGCCAGCGATTGACGTCGGCGGACGGCAGCGGCCAACCGGCCATCTTCGCTGAACGAATAGACGCGCCCGGCAAGCCAACAATGCTTGTCTACGCGCACTATGACGTACAGCCTTCGGACCCGCTGAACAAATGGGATACACCCCCATTTGAGCCAGTCGAACGGGACGGCAGGCTCTACGGGCGCGGGGTTTCGGACGACAAAGGCCCGATGTTGATCGCGCTTGATACACTTGCCGCCTTCGTCGCGGTCGAAGGACGGCTGCCGATCAATGTCAAACTGCTGATTGAAGGGGAAGAAGAAACCGGCTCGCCCTCTCTGCCGGGCATATTGGAAATACACCGTGACCTGTTGGCGGCCGATGCGGTGCTGTCGGCGGATGGAGCCCGGTGGCGGCCTGACCTTGTGACGCTAAACATCGGATCCCGGGGAAACGCTGGCTTTGAGGTGCGGGTGCAGACTGCGGGGCAGGATTTGCACTCAGGTCGCTACGGTGGCATAGTGGCCAACCCGTTGCACGTCCTCTCAAATCTTGTCGCAGGTCTGCACGATGCGGAGGGTCGCGTCGAAGCTCCGGGGTTCTATGATGGCGTCGCAGAACCCACAGAGGCCGAACGCAATGAAATCGAAAACATCCCCTATGACGAGCGGGACGCTTTTGCCGCCATTGCAGCACAGCCCTTCGGCGAGGCTAACTATTCTACTCTGGAGCGGCTCTGGATGCGGCCCACCGTGGACGTTAACGGCATGTGGGGTGGCTATATTGGAGCAGGGTCCAAGACCGTGATCCCAAACGAGGCTTTTGCCAAACTCACCATGCGCCTTGTTCCGGGCCAAGATCCGCAAAAGGCCAAGGACGCTGTCATTGAACACCTCAAAACGCTGCTGCCCCCATATGCCGCTTTGGAGGTCTACGGTGACCGGGGCCAAGGAGGTGCATATGCCGTGCCGGCGGATCACCCGCTGCTCGGTGCTGCTGTGTCCGCTCTTGAGTATACAACCGGTCAGTCACCGCTGAAGGTGCGCATCGGTGCGTCGCTTCCACTAACAGAGATCGTCTCCCGGGTGCTTGGGCTGGATACGGTAATGTTTTCTTTCGCCCTGTCGGATGAGAATTTTCATGCACCCAATGAATTCTTCCGCCTGTCATCAATCACTGATGGCCTTGCCGCGTGGGTCCAGATACTGCGTCAAATCGCTGAAATTTCCCCTGACGCCTTTGCGCCGTATAAGAAAAATTGACAGCCCAGCCGACCATCAACAATCGTTATGGTGCGGCCCTTTTAATTGCAGCGGCGGCAGTGTTCACGGCTGATGTAACTACTCTGCGATTCCTTTCGCCGGACGTACCTTTTGCGCAGATCATTTTTTTTCGTTCTCTTTGCCAGCTAGTGATCGTTGCGCTCTGGATTGCCTTCAGCCGTCCCGCGCTGATCTACTCTGCGCGCTGGCCAAAGTTATTGCTGCGTGGTCTCACCAGTCTTGTCTGCTGGTGGCTCTATTATGCAAGCTTTCAGACGTTGAACCTTGCGCTCGCCTCGACCCTAACCTTCACCACGTCCCTCTTCGTCGTAGCGATGGCACCGTTTGTTTTGCGCGAGAGAATTGGCATCCAAAGGGGTCTGACCACCGTCCTCGGCTTCGTTGGAATTGTTCTTGCCAGCGAGGTGAGCGGGCTGACGGTCGAAACGGGAGTGCTGTTCGGTCTTGGCTCTGCCTTTGCGGCAGCGATCTTAATCTTTCAAAATCGAGTGCTTGCCCGGACCGAACACACCGCAACTATTATGTTCTGGATCGGACTGGTGGCCAGCGTGGGAACGCTGCCCGCAGCCGTGGAAGGTTGGAGGGAACTCGTTCTTGCCGATGGCTTATTGCTTTTGACGGCAGGGACGCTTGCTACTTTGGGGATGCTGTTTACGGTTGAAGCCTACAGATTTGGCGAGGTGTCTGCGCTTGCCACTTTTCCGTACGTGCGGATTCTCTTTGCACTTGCGATCGGATATTTCATCTTTGCCGAAGCTATATCGCTACGGGAGCTTTTCGGTGCCGCAGTCATCATAACCTGCGGTCTGCTGGCGAATAAATCTCATCGCTCAGTGGGTCCGTGACCACCAAAACCGGACCGTCTCTTGGCTGATCGCGATGCTGCGCTCAAGGAGCAAACCGGCCACCTCCAGCAGCGAAAGCAGATATCTAACATACAGCATCACCGCCAGACGAATGATCTCGGGGATGCTGTGGAAGTCCTTCAATGGGTAGCGTTTTGTCACCCAACGAAGCTTGGTCAGCGCCCTGCCCGCCTCAAGTTGATTTCCTGTGACAGCGCCATTCAATGCCGTAAATCGTATGTCTGGCCCGTATCACGGTACAGGACGCCCAGAAGGCTTGATTGGGGCATAAAATGGCGGCAACATGCGAGAGAATGCATTCTCCTTGGGGAATGTCGGATACAAGTTTATCCGGTCGTTGTGTTTCCCATGCTCGACACCTTGAAACCGGACTAAAGGATAATGCGATGAGCGAAGTGCTGACGCAGGATCAGATAGATTTTTACAACAAAAAAGGCTATTTGATCGTTGAAAATCAAATACCGGACGATGTTATTGCTAATATTCGCACCAAAATCGCCCGGTTTGAGGAAGAAGTGCGCGGCCTGACGGTCAGCAATGACCGCCTAGACCTTGAAGACAGCCACACGCCCGAAGCACCGCGAATTAGGCGGATCAAGCTGCCTCATACGATCAGCGATGTTGCGCGTGATCTGATGTATTCAGATCATGTACTTGCCTCGATGCGCGATCTGATTGGTCCTGATCTGCGCCTGCACACCAGCAAACTGAACATGAAATGTGCCGGCTATGGTGCGGCGGTGGAATGGCATCAGGATTTTGCGTTTTACCCGCACACCAATGACGATGTGATGGCCGTCGCCGTAATCCTTGACGACATGGTGCTGGAAAATGGCCCTTTGATGGTGTTCCCCGGCACTCATAAGGGGCCGATATTTGATCATCATTCAGATGGCGTGTTTGTCGGAGCAATGGATCTGGCCGCGAACGGTTTGGACATCAAAGATGCCGTGCCACTGATGGGGCCTGCTGGATCAATCTCTATCCATCATGCGCGAATTGTGCATGGTTCTGCGTTGAATACATCCACACAGGATCGCCGTTTGCTGTTCTTTGAGGGCATGGCGGCAGATGCGTTTCCGGTGATGGGGTCAATGACCTCTTTCGGCTCGCTGGACGAGTATAACGAAAAGATGCTGTGCGGGACGCCGTCGATCACCCCTCGGCTCAAAGATATCCCGGTGCGCATCCCGTTGCCACAGCCAGAAAGTCGTGGCTCGATTTATGAGATCCAAAAAGGCCTGCAAAACCGTGGCTTTGGAATTTATGAAAAAGAAGATGCATAGGCGCGCGAGCTCATCGTGGTGATATGCTTTAAAAGAAAAAGATACTCACATCCCGCTCTATTGAACCGGTGACGTCCCCTGCCCCCGGCACGAAGCGGCTTGAAGTCGATGACTTGATGAGAAGTGTCAGATTAGTCGGTTCTTTTCGTTCTGCCGTCGCCCGGAGCGTTTAGGCTCGGACATAATTTCTTTGTTTGCTTGATAAGCAACAAACAGCGTGACGCGAAAGCGGCCGAAAATCCTGTCCCAAACTCTAAACGATGAGTTTAATCTGACAATGCCCCCGGCGATATAAGCTTTTGGCTGGCAGGCCCAAACGTCATGGTGTTTAGCTAGGTCGGTGGGCTACTCGTGAAAGGCCAGCTCTATGGACTTCCCTAGAACGCGGGCACTCGGCCTGGTCGCCGCGCTTGCCACGGTTACGATATGGGCGGCGTTCATGCTGGTCACACGGTTTGCCGTGCAGGGAAGTTTCACTGTCGAAGAGCTTCTAGTCCTGCGCCTCGTTCCGGGCGCATTGGTGATGGCTCCGCTTATGTGGCGACTGGGTGTCGTGCCCTACGGGCAGTCCCTGCCACGCGCAGCAATATTGATGGTTGGTGCCAGCGCAATCTTTCCCTTCGTGATCTCTAAAGGACTGACCTATGCGCCCGCCTCGGACGGCGGGGCACTGGCGCCGGGAATGCTGCCGTTCTGGACTGCGCTGGCGGCCTATGCCATGGCCGGAGAAGTCACCGGACCGCGCCGCCGACTTGGTTTAGCGATGATCCTGTCCGGTGCGATTATCGTCAGCCTATGGCAGATGCTTGCGGGACCGGACGACGGCGCATGGAAAGGCCATTTGATGTTTTTGACGGGGTCGGGTGCATTTGCTGTCTACTCCGTTATTTTTCGTCAAAGCGGACTCAGTCCCTTGCATGGGCTGGTCATCGGCCTGTTCTGGGGAGCCCTACTTGTCACCCCACTGCTACTCGCGACGGGCAATGTGAGCTTTGCCACAGCAAGTCAGGTCGATATCGCAGTGATGATTGTGCTTCAGAGTTTCATAATCGGTATTCTGGCGATGTTCTTGTTCGGCTACGCGGTGCAGATTCTCGGTGCTGGCGAGACCGCCGCCTTTGGAGCGCTGACTCCTATCCTTGCCTTACTGGGAGGCGTGGCGTTTCTGGGCGAAACCGTTACGCCTCTCAAGGTAGCTGGCGTCGCCCTAGTCGCTACCGGGGTCTTCCTGGCTTCAGGTGTTTTGAGCAAATCTCCCTCGATGCCCGCATCATGACACCAACAAGCACCCTGTGTAGAAAAGGGCCGCGTACATAAGCTGTGCTGCAATATTAAAGCGGCGGCTAAGTCCCTATGGTTGACAATGGTCGGCTCCGTAGCGCCACATGGTTTCGCGGTTAAAATGGTAGGTGGAAACTCTCGCACCAAACGTTCAACCAAAGATCGGTCTTTTGGCGCTTATCCTCTGACCGTACTCCCCTGCCCGGCTCAAGCTGATTTTGTCTTGAAACTGCCTACGGTTCCGTCCGAATCCCCATACGAGACTGCGATGCCCGCCTCAAAAAAACGCCTGAAGCCCAGTCTGTGCTCGACCCAAGATAAGCGCATGTACATCATGTGTGCCTTCGTAGGTGTTTACGGTCTCAAGGTTCATCATGTGGCGCATCACCGGGAACGCATCCGAAATACCATTGCCGCCATGCATGTCTCGGGCCATGCGCGCAATATCAAGCGCTTTGCCGCAATTGTTGCGTTTGATTAGTGAGATCATCTCGGGCGAGGCACGGCCCAAATCCATCAGCCGCCCCACGCGCAATGCGGCCTGAAGGCCCAGCGTAATTTCGGTTTGCATGTCCGCCAGTTTCTTCTGGAATAGTTGCGTTTGCGCCAGCGGACGGTTGAACTGTTTGCGATCCAGTCCGTACTGGCGTGCGCCATGCCAGCACTGCTCGGCCGCCCCTATGACGCCCCAGCCTATACCGAACCGCGCCCGGTTCAGGCAGCCGAAAGGACCCTTCAGTCCCTGGACACCTGGCAAAAGCGCATCTTCCGCGATTTCGACATTCTCCATCACAATCTCGCCCGTTACACTGGCACGCAGCGAAAGCTTCCCGCCTATTTTAGGAGCGCTCAAGCCGGACATGCCCTTTTCCAGCACAAAGCCCCGGATCTTGCCGTCATGCGCATCAGACTTGGCCCAGACCACGAACACATCCGCAATGGGAGCATTCGAGATCCACATTTTCGAACCGCTGATCCGGTAGCCTCCGTCAATCTTCTGCGCGCGGGTTTTCATGCCCGCTGGGTCAGAGCCTGCATCCGGTTCTGTCAATCCAAAGCAGCCAATCAGACTACCAGCGGCGAGGCCAGGAAGGTATTTCTGCTTCTGCTCTTCCGAGCCATAGGCATGAATTGGATACATTACGAGGCTGGACTGCACACTCATCATGCTGCGGTAGCCGGAATCGACACGCTCGATCTCGCGCGCAATCAGACCATAAGTCACATAGCCCGCGCCAAGTCCCCCGTATTCCTCCGGGATCGTAGTGCCCAGCAATCCTGCCTCACCCATTTCAGCAAAAATTTCGGGCGCAACTGCCTCGTCGCGGTAGTCTTGGGTCACGCGTGAGGCGAGTTTGTCCTCAGCGAAAGCTTGTGCTGCATCACGCAGCATCCGTTCGTCTTCGTCTAACTGGTCCTCCAGCAAAAACGGATCGTCCCACAAGAATGGGCCCAGATCGGGGCCCATGCCAGCTTTCACTACTCCCTCCAGAGCGTCGTCAATCATGTATATTCTCCTGTCGTTTGAGCTGCTGCATGGCGGCCAGCTAGATAGCCATAGGCAATCGCGGTCAAAAGTCCGTTGCCTGACAGATAGCCTTCTACGGAAGGGCCAGATACCCCACACGCCGCTCCACCTGAAGCGTAGAGGTTGGGGAAACTGGTACCGTCCACGCGCATAACCCGGGCGTCATCTGCAATCACCAACCCGCCTTGGGTATGGAACAGCGCACCTGTCACCTTCACCGCATAGAACGGGCCAGCCAGGGGGACAGTGTTCGAGAAATCGCGCCCCAGCGGATCAGTGCCCTCGCCTTCGGCAAGCGCCTGCACCGCGGCAATCGTCTCCGCAATCGCGTCACTGGGAAGACCCGTCGCCTCTGCCAACTCCGCCACAGTCTCACCTGAACGGATCGCGCCCGCGTCAACCGCATCAAGATAGTCGGGAAAGCCTGCGACCGCGAAATCGTGGCGGGCTTTATCAAAGATATTCCACGCAATCCCGCCCGGCTGACCAATAACTTTGACCGCTTGTTCGGAATATCCGCCCATTTCGTTCGAGAAGCGCCGACCTTCTGTGTTCACCTGAATAGCGCCCTGCATCATCAGCGCCCATGAAATAAGGATGCCATGGGGATGTGCCAATGAGCCGTGGCCCTGATATCCCGAGAGGTGCTTCAACTCGGCCCCCAATGCCTGGCCCCAAACAACCGCGTGTCCAGTGTTGCCCGCATGGCCATAGTATTCTCCCTGCGCAATCTGGGGGATGTACTCAGCCACCATATCGGCGTTCCCGCCGTATCCGTTGCAGGCTAAGATCAACGTCTTGCAGGCGATCACTTCGACCGAGCCATCGGGACGGGAAACCCCGACCGCGAGTGCTTTGCCTGCTTCATCGACATAGAGAGTTTCCGCCAACGCCTCAGTTACCAGCGCGATTTCAGCCTCCGCCACAGCGGCCAGCAGGCGCGCCTCAAGCGCCGCGCCGGTTTTCTCAGGCACTGCGTGCATTCGATGTCGCGTATGGCCGGGGTAAAGGAAGTCATCGAGGACATGCCATTCGACCTGCGCAGCATCGGCGAGCCATTCCATCGCAGGGCCAATCGTCCGAGCGGCTAACCGGGTAAGCCGCTCATCGGATTTGCCGTAGGATTTTGCCATCAGGTCGGCGCAGAAAAGATCAGGCGTATCATCGGTCACGCCAATAGCATGCTGAAACAGAGTGCCGGGCGCGGGGACAAATCCCGAAGACATTGAGGTGGACCCCGACGGCGAGGCATCGCGTTCCAACACCACAACCTCGGCCCCTTGCTCAGCAGCGGCAAGGGCCGCGGTCAGGCCGGAGGCCCCTGCCCCGATGATGACCACATCGGCAGTGAAGCCAAATGTCGGCGTTTCGTGGCTGATCTGCGGCATCAGGATGCCTCGATCACGGCTTGCGCATCGGCGCAGGTAAGGACCTTACCCACCGTCGAAAGATCAGCAATCGCGCAGTCGTGCGTGGCTTGCGTGAAGGCTGCGCAGCCATCCGATAGCACTAAGGTTTTGAAGTCGCGCACATGGGCAGCACGAACGGTGGAGGCAACGCCCCCGTTCGTGACGATCCCGCAAACAAGGAGCGTGTCAATGCCTGCCTTGCGCAAGCTGAACTCCATTCGCGTCTGGTAGAAAGCTGAGTATGCAACCTTTTCGACAGTTATATCAGCGGGTTGCAACTCGTCGACCAATGCATGGCCCCAGCCGCCCGGTGCAAAGTCGCCTTTCCCAAGGAAAGGGCGGATTGATTTCAGGTGCGGCGCAATAAACGGCTCACCTTCCTTGCCCGGCACCAACGTAAACTGGGTCGAAACGATCCAGCCACCCTTCTCGCGCAAGGTATTAGCCACGGGCAGCACCCGCGCGGGCAAAGCGGCAATTGCCTCAGAGGTTTGACCGCCGCGAGCATAGGCGCCATCGGGATGAAGGAAATCGTTTTGCAGATCGACGATCAGAAGACCTGTGCGGGCGGGGATTAATTCTAAGTCCATGCTTATGCCTCCGGGCGAATGACGAGGTTTCCGAACCCATCGACCGTCGCCACAAGGCCCGGATCGACAAAAATGGTCGTATCAGGTTGCTCAAGGACCGCGGGCCCCGCTATGCGTTCGCCTACCGCCAACGAAAGTCGGTCAAAGAGACCCGCCTCGTGGAACGCTCCCTCGGCCCATACCGTGCGTGATCCAGTGCGACATTCATCGGCCGACTTACCGTCTTTGGGTGCAAAGACCCCCATGTCGAAAGCCGGGCGACGTCCGATCACAGTGACGCGATAATTCATCACTCGCAGCGGAATTCCGTCGAGTAGCCGCCCGTAGGCCGCGCTATAGGCCGTATTGAAGGCTTCCTGAATAGCATGGGTGGTCAGGCCGACCGTCGGATCGACGGCAACCGCGACGGTGTGTGTCTGGCCGATGTAGAGCATGTCGAATTCGAACACTCGATCGATGCGAGCGAAAGCGGCGCCAGCGGAGGTCACGACGGCTTCCGTTGTGCGCGCCACGCTTTGCAGCTCCGATCCCAAAGCGGCGGCGTCGATGTCAGACAGAAGGCGGTTCACCGTTTGCACCCGGTCATGGCGCATATCGGCGACCACGCAGCCTAGCGCCGAAGTGACACCGGGGAAGCGCGGAACTAGCGCCGAACCGAGCCCAACTTCCTTGATCAGCGCCCCCGTATGAAGCGATCCGCCACCCCCAAATGGCATAGCGGCAAATTTTGACGGATCATGTCCCTTCTCGATTGATACGAGCCGGATCGCCCCTGCCATCTTTGCATTAGCCAGACGCAGAATCGCCTCGGCTGCCTCCTCAACGGTCAGGCCGAGCGGATCAGAGACATTTGTTCGAATGGCTTCGCGCGCCGTATCGATATCGAGGCGGTCAAGTTTGCCGCCAATTGGGCGGTCAGGATTTATGCGCCCAAGGATCAGGTTGGCGTCTGTCACCGTGGGGCGCTTGTTACCAAGACCATAGCATACGGGGCCAGGGTCCGAGCCCGCCGATTCCGGACCAACCGTTAGCAAGCCACTAGCGTCCAAGCTGGCGATGGAGCCACCGCCCGCGCCGATGGTGGTGATCTCGATCATCGGGGTACGCACGACCATGCCAAAATCAATTGAAGTTTGCGGGGCAAGGGCCGCGGCCCCTTCCGCCACCAGAGACACATCGAAGGAGGTGCCGCCCATGTCGCAGGTTACAATGTTTGAAAAGCCTGCCGCCTCAGCGATTGCCTGTGCCGCAATAACGCCTGCCGCAGGCCCCGAGAGCGCGGTGCGCACAGGGAAGTCCTTGGCCGTGCCTACACCCATCACGCCGCCATTGGACTGCACGATCAACAATTCGCCGTGGAAACCCTTTTTATCGAGCCCCTGCTCCAATCGGTCTAAATAGGAGGAAACGACAGGCTGCAGATAGGCGTTCAGCGTGGCGGTTGAGAGGCGTTCAAACTCCCGAATTTCGGGCAGTATTTCGGTGGCAGCAGTCACGTAGGCCGTGGGCCAAACGCTCCGGACGGCCTCAACAGCAATCCGCTCGTTCTCGTCATTGGCATAGCCATTGATGAAAAATACGCAGACAGCTTCGCACCCGGCCTCAGCCAGAGCGCGGGCTTGCGCCTTGACCGCTTCGGGATCAACATCTTGCAGGACGGTACCATCGGCTAGCACGCGCTCTTCCACCTCGACCCGGTCGGGTCGATCTACGATAGGATCGAAGGACCCTCGCAAACCCCAAGTAGTCGGTCGATCGCGGCGGCGCATTTCCAGCACGTCGCGGAAGCCTTCGGTGGTAATAATCCCTGTGCGCGCTCCTTTGCGTTCCAGCAGCGCATTGGTGCCCACCGTCGTGCCATGGACGACGGTACGAATATCACCGAAATCAGCAACCTTGCGCCTGATCCCTTCGATGAACCCCTTGGACTGGTCGCCACGGGTGGAAGGAACCTTGGTTGTTTCAACTTGCCCGGTGGCTTCATTGTAGACGAAGACATCAGTGAACGTCCCACCCACATCGACTCCAATTACGATATTGCCGCTCATGCCGCGCGCTCCCTACGGAGGGCGGTTGTTGCCCCATCATCTACCGACCCATCAGGCAAGATCACAACGCCGTAGGCTTCCCTAGCCTTCTCGGCGCTGACATAGCCTTCGATTACATCTGCTCGCACAATTTCCGGGTCACGCAACAGTGCATCTCCGTAGCCTCCGCCACCAGGGGTCTCAAGCCGGACGTGTTGACCATTCTCGATGTGAATTCCGACCATTTTCGAGACCATGGGCGGGGTGTGCTCGCCATCGGCCTGCTCATAGAAGAACTTGTTCGTGGAAGCGTCGCCACCGCCGACTACGCCGCGTGGCGGAACCTTGCCCCGCTCACCAAAGAGGAAGACGTCCGCCTCCTTTTCCAGCAAAGAGATCTCGTAGATCGCCCCAAGCCCCCCGCGATAGAGACCTGCCCCGCCTGAATCGGGACGCAGTGCCCATTTGGTGAAGCGTACAGGGTAGGCGGATTCAAGTATTTCCAGAGGCGGGATCGTCGCGGTGGAGATCGGCGCATTGCCATGGTTAAGGCCATCGCCAGCCCCATGCGCGCCATGACCACCACCAAAGAACGAGAACATCACCCACCGCGCGCCATTGGCGCGGTGCCCGGCCAGAGACAGCGCGTTAATAGTCCCATAGGCGCACGCCATAGCGGATTTAGGCGCGACTTGCGCCATCGCCTGAAATACCACGTCGATAAGGCGCAGAATGGTCTCTGTGTAGCCGCCAACGGGTTTTGGGGCTTTGACCGATAGCAGAGAGTCCTCATCGATACGGAACTCAACCGGCTCCAACACGCCTGCGTTGGCAGGCACGTCACCAAATATATGCTTAAGGGCCACGTAACAGGCGGCAATCGTCGTGGCGCGTGAAATATTCACCGGCCCTTGGCAGGAAGGCGAGGAACGGGTGAAATCGAGGATCATCTTGTCGCCTTCAATCGTCATATCCAGCGCAATTTTCAGCGGCACATCGTCGATGCCATCATTGTCCAGCCAGTCTTCGGCCGAAATTGTCCCAGACGGCAGGTCTGAAATCTGCGCGCGCATCATGGTGGCTGCGCGGGCCTTAAGCGCCACCAGCGCCTTGCGCGCAGTCGGTACGCTATATTCATCAAGCAGTGCGTTGAGGCGTTTTTCGCCAAGATCCATCGCGTTAATCTGACCGTTTAGGTCCCCATAAAGCGATATCGGCTGGCGCGAGTTGGCAGATAGTATATCGACAATGTCTTGGCGAAACTCGCCCTTGTCGTAGAGCTTCACCGGCGGGATTAGCATGCCTTCCTGAAAACACTCCGTCGCGGCCGGATTATAGTTACCTGGCACATTTCCGCCCACGTCATGCCAGTGGCCTACCGATGCGAGATAGCAGAACACCTCACCTTCGCGGAAAACCGGCTTCACAAGGCGGAAGTCCGACAGGTGGGTACCACCGTCGTAGGGATCGTTGAATATCCAAACGTCACCTTCGTTCACGCCGCCTTGAGTGGCGGCCTTTCGAATCACAGCTTTGACCGCGAAGGCCATCACCCCCACGAAAATCGGCAGGCCAGACTTGCCTTGCACCAGCGTATCGCCTGTATCCGCGTCATAGAGGCCGTGGCTCGCGTCATGCGCCTCGGCAATGATCGGATTGAAGGCCGAGCGGAATAGCGTCGCGTCCATCTCATCGGCGATCTGCTCGAAGCGACCCTTCAGGATTGCGAGGGTGACTGGGTCAATCTCCATAGGAATCTCCCTGCACAAGCATTTTGTCGGTTCCGATGACCTCGTTGAGGCCAGCAAAATCGAACATTCTGTCTTTGAACTCTTCGTTGGAGCCCGTGGAAAGTAGGCCGCGGTAATAGTCGCCGACGGTCTTGGCCATGGCGCGCACGACGCCGCCTGGAAAGATGACCAGCGAGAAGCCGAGGCTTTGCAGGTCATCCGTGCCGTGGATTGGAGTCTTGCCGCCTTCGACCATGTTGGCCATCAGCGGGATGCGTCCGCTAAATGAGCTCGCGATCGTTTCAAGCTGCGCTCGGTCTTGCGGTGCCTCGATGAATAAGACATCGGCGCCGGCTTCGACATAAAGCTCGGCTCGGTCAAGGGCTGCGTTTAAGCCTTCCACCGCGATCGCATCGGTGCGTGCAATAACAAGTGTTTCCTCGCTGGAACGTGCATCGGCAGCGGCGCGGACCTTCCCAGCCATTTCCGTCGCGGAGATCAGAGTCTTGCCGTCTAAATGCCCACAGCGCTTGGGCATGGTCTGGTCTTCCAGCTGCAGTGCATTGGCGCCTGCCCGCTCGAACACTCGCATGGTGCGTTGCACGTTCAGCGCGTTGCCGAACCCGTTGTCGGCATCCACGATCAAAGGCAGCGTGACCCGGTCGCGGATCAATGCGATTGTGTCAGCGACTTCGGCCATGGAGACCAGCCCGATATCCGGACGACCAAAGCGCGTATAGGCTATGCCAGCGCCAGAAAGGTAAACTGCCTTTGCCTTGGATTGCTCGGCGATCAACGCTGTGAGCGCATCGCACACGCCGGGCGCCAGCAAGATGTCGGGCCCGCTGATAAGGGCTTTCAAGGTCATTCAGCAGTTCCTTTATGTTCCGCGGCGATACGTTTTTTCAGATGGGGCACAAGGCCACCGTTGTTGATGATTGCGCGCAGATTTTCGGGCATTGGCTCCAGTGCGACGTCCGTGCCTTTGGTAGTAAGCCGCAGAACGCCTCCTTCAGGATCAAGGGTTGCGGTATCACCGTCGGCCACATCATCAATTGATGGCGCGATCAGAACGGGCAGGCCCAGATTGACGGCATTGCGATAGAAAATGCCCGCGAATGACAGCGCCACGACGCCCGCAACTTGGAGATGGCGCAAGGCCTCGGCGGCTTGTTCACGCGAAGAGCCTGCCCCGAAGTTGCGCCCTGCCACGACGATATCGCCGGGTCGGACAGTTTGGGCGAACTCCGGGCGGATCGCCTCGAGGCAATGGGTGGCAATCGCCTCAATCCCGCCGCGCATGTATTGGCCGGGAGCCAACTGGTCGGTGTCGATATCATCGCCGAACAAGAAAATACGACCGCTCATGACAGCATCTCCCGTGGGTCAACGATATGACCGGCAACAGCCGTGGCGGCCACTGTTAATGGCGAGCCGAGCCAGACTTGGGAAGACGCCTCGCCCATCCGGCCTTTAAAGTTGCGCGCAGTTGAGGAGATGCAGGTGACATCTGCGTCCAGCCGGTGTGTTCCATAGCCTGCACAAATCCCGCATGCATTCGGCAGAACCTTGGCACCAGCCGCCTCGAATACCGCCATTATACCTTCTTGGGTAGCGCGGTCTTGGTCGCGTTTTGATGAAGGGGCGACAAGCAACTCGACCCCGGCGGCCAGCTTGCGCCCTTTAAGGATCCGGGCTGCGGCTTGCAGGTCCTCGTATTTCGCCCCCGTGCAGGCCCCGATATAGGCCACGCTTACGGCTGTTTTTCCCGCTTCATCGGCGGGCATCGCGTTAGCGGGGGAATGGGGAGCCGCAACTTGTGGAGCCAGAGCGGTGGCATCGAATGTATGATGCTCAAGGACTTCGGCCCCCTCATCAGTGTGGAGATCGCTGAGGTCTGGAACCGCGCCGCCCACACTGCGCAAGAAGGCTGCAGTTACTTCGTCAGGAGCCACTAGCCCGGTTTGGCCGCCCAGTTCTGCTGCCATATTGGACAGCGTCATCCGTTCTTGCATCGATAGCGCTTTGATCGCCTCACCGGTATATTCGATGGCCTGATATTTGCCCCCGTCCATACCCAGCCGCCCGCACAGTGCCAGCATAATGTCTTTCGCCATAAGCCCGTCTCCAAGCTGTCCGGTCCATGCGATGCGGATCGTCTCAGGCACTTTCACCCAGATCTCGCCGGTTGCGAGCACACCTGCCATTTCAGTCGCGCCAATCCCGAACATGAACGCGCCCATGGCCCCGCCGGTGGGCGAATGGCTGTCACCGCCAACGGCGAACATGCCGGGCTGGAGCTGGCCGCTTTCGGGCAGCACAACGTGGCAAATCCCTTGCCCGTCGTGGAAGCGCACGCCGGTTTCACGCGCCCAAGTGCGCGTGAGAGCTAAGATCGAGGCCCCTTCTTCGGTGTCGCCGGGCACGAAGTGGTCCGAAACGAGAAAAACTTTGTCTTTATCCCAAAGCCCAACGCCAAGTTCTTTGAGGATTGGGGCAACGCGACGCGGCCCACCCGAGTCGTGGATCATCGCCAGATCAACCTTCGCGGTCACGACCTCACCGGCTGTGACGTGATCACGTCCTGCCGCGCGCGCGATTATCTTTTGGGCGAGAGTTTGTTTCATGGGGCAATGCCCTCCTCAGCCGACCAAAGCGGGCCACCAGGTCCTGCTTTGCGGATCATAGACATCTCGATGTGGTAAAGCTCCGGCCGGTAAAGGGCGCGGATATACTGTACAACACGGTCATCGGCGCTGCGGGTGATGCGACGCACCTCCAGCAATGGCTCGCCTGCGTGAATTTCCAAGGCTTGCGCAGTATCGGGGGCTGCGAGCGTGGCCGAGACAGTTTGGCGGGCCGAGGCAATCTTGTGGCCTGACCGCTCCAACAAGGTCAAAAGCGCGGATTTACGGAGATCCTCAGGCGCAAACCCGCGACCAATCACGCCGGGCAGGAAACACACCAAATAAGACATAGGCACGTCGTCCAAGGTTCGAACACGGACCGAGCGCTGGACTTCTGCACCTTCAGCGAGTTCCAAAACGCTGGCAATATCGGGGCCGGTACTAAGATAATCGCAAGACAGCAGGCGCACTTTGGTGGCGCGTTCCATCTGGCTGACGCTTTCCAACCAACCGTCAATAGAGGTGCGCACGGCGGCGGGACCTGCTCGTTCCAGAACCCGCGTTCCGCGCCCGCGTTCGCGCTTAACCAGACCTGCTTCTGCCAATTCATCAAGCGCGCGTTTTGCCGTGATACGCGAGACGCCGTAGTCGCGCGACAGATCAAACTCACCGGGAACAACTGCGCCGGGGCTGAACTCGCCACTGCTGATCCGGTTTTGAAGCTGGACAACCAATTGCTGATAGAGCGGCACGGGTGAAGCGTCATCTAGCAAAGCCAGATGAGCCTCTCCAACGACGGAGGAGCGGGCCACGCGGCTCATAGCCCAGAAACGATTTCTGCTTCATACATGCGCCTAATGATATAACTATATATCATTAGGGCAAGGTTAGATTATGAATTTTCGTGGTCTTCGGCGGCATCCAGCATAGCGTGGATGACGTCTCGGCGCGGTGCGAGTGTATTGGGATAGGCGGCGCGGCTGTGTGTTAGCCCAAGGCCGAGAACGGTTTCGGCCAGCTTGTAGGTGAGCGGTCCGGGGTTCACGACCGGGACTGGCAAACGCTCGGCCAGATAAGCGTGCGATTGGTGCATTGTGGTTGAACCCAGCAAAATCACATCAGCGCCGTCATCTTCGATGCAGCGCCGAGCAACGGCCTCGAGTGCCGGGAACACATCACTTTCCTTTCCTGCCATCAGGGCTTGGTTGTCAGGGGTCGCATCGATCCAGCGCACGGACGCGCAATGCTTCTCTACTCCAAGTTCGGTCATGGTCTTGCGGTAGAGATGCTGCCAATGGGGCCACATCGCGACGATCGAGAACTTGTGGCCCAGCATCATCGCCATGAGCACCGATGCACGCCCCGGCGCGATCACCGGGATCGACAGCTCGGAGCGCAATCCAGCCATCCCGCTATCAGACATCGTATCGATACACACCGCATCAAAGCCGCGCGCTTCGGCTTCCAGTCCTGCCTCAAGGGCTCCGAACTCGGCGAGTGCCATATCGGAGGCGCTGACATAGTTGCGAGGGGCAACGCGGACGGACTCAAAGACAAACTCTATGCCCGGACCAAGCTCAACGGATTGAAGTTGCGCCCGGCGTTGATCGCGGTTCTCTTCGCTCATGGGGAAAGGGACAATCACCAGAACCCTTTTCATGACTGTCTCCTAATTGCTTGCAGGTCCGCTCAATGCGCGCCTAGTCTGACAAGCAATCAGGAAATCAAAGGCAGGGCAAGCGATGGACAGTCTTGGATATGTAGCGGCCTTCGCAGCGCAGACCGAGACCTCACAGATTTCACCTGAGGTGAGCGCGCGCACCGCTCTGATCCTTGCCGATTGCATTGGGGCGATTGTGGGAGGTGCGGCAGAGCCAGATGTGGCCGCCCTCGCCGCGCGCCAGCACGGCAGCGGTCCGGCCTTGCTGATCGGCACGTCTCAGACACGGCCAGCCGGTGCTGCGGCACTTTTGAATGGCA
This sequence comes from uncultured Boseongicola sp., assembly GCF_937988555.1. Taxonomy (NCBI): domain Bacteria; kingdom Pseudomonadati; phylum Pseudomonadota; class Alphaproteobacteria; order Rhodobacterales; family Paracoccaceae; genus Boseongicola; species uncultured Boseongicola sp. Next base: position 28,476 of record NZ_CALJXO010000304.1, read on the forward strand.
CCGCTGGTACGACGCTGGAAATGGACGAGGGCAACCAGTTTTGCAAAGGCCATCCCGGAATGCACACGGCACCCGCGGCATTGGCCGCAGCATCGGCGCGCGCCGATGTCAGTGGCGCTGATTTGCTGGCAGCAATTGCCATCGGCTATGACGTGGGTGCGCGGGTTGGGATCGCGACGCAATTGCGCCCCTCGATGCATCCCCACGGCACATGGGGCGCGATCTGTGCGGCCACCGCCGTAGCGCGCCTGCAAAATGCGCCAGCAGATCAGATGCGCCATGCCATCAGCCTTTCGGCAAGTCTCGGGCTATCCACATCCCGGCGCACAATGCTAGAAGGTGGGACGGTGCGAAACGTCTTTGCTGGCGTGTCGGGTCAGATGGGCGTGCTCGCCGGTGATATGATCGCATCAGGCTATACGGGTGATCACGACGGAGTAGCGCAGGTCTTTGGACATGTGGTATCCGACAGGTTTGATGCGGCGGCGTTCTCAGACGGTTTGGGGGAGCGTTGGGAGGTCAGCCGCAACTACTTCAAAATGCACTCGTGCTGTCGCTACAATCACGCGGCACTAGATGCGCTGGCAACGTTGCGCGCGGCATCTGCAGGGCTGGATCACTCGGCTGTTGAGAGTGTCTTGGTCGAAACTTATTCGCTCGCAGTCGAACTGGATGACCCGGCCCCGAAGAACGTCCTGGCGGGAAAATTTTCCGTGCCGTTTGCGATGGCTTCTGCACTGGTCAACGGCTCAACCGGGGTGGATAGCTTCACCATGAAGAATGTCGAGGACCCTAGGATCTTAGATCTGGCTCAACGCGTCAAGGTGGTCGAAGACGTGGCGATGACCGCACGTCTGCCCCATAAGCGCCCTGCTCGTATTACACTGACGATGAAGTCTGGACAGGTATTGCAAGCGGCTACCGAGACCAACCGAGGCGACTGGTCTGACCCATTCCCAGCCGTCGAGATACGCGAGAAATACCTGTCGCTCGCAACGAGACTTTGGCGCGAGGATGCTGCTATCCGCATATGGGACATGGTCATAGAAATTGGCGCAGCCCCTTCCCTTGAGCCCCTATTTACTGAAATGGCGCGCGCGTCCCGCTAACCTACTTTATAAAGGTAATTTGTCATGAGAGAGATCGTCATTGGTGCGGCCCAAATGGGTCCCATTCAACGCGCGGACACCCGCGAAGAGGTCGTGGCTCGGATGATCGCGCTGCTCGATCAGGCGCATATGGCAGGCTGCACTCTGGTGGTTTTTCCGGAGCTTTGCCTCACCACCTTCTTTCCGCGCTGGTACTTCGAAGACCAAGCCGAGGTAGACACTTGGTTCGAGCCAGAAATGCCCAATGCCGAGACCCAACCCTTGTTTGAGCGCGCGTGCGAACACGGCATCGCAATCTCAATTGGTTACGGAGAATTGACCCCGGATGGGCACCATTTCAACACCCAAATCCTAACGGATACACAGGCCAATATTATTGGCAAATATCGCAAGATTCACTTGCCCGGGCATGATGAGTTTGACTCCCAGCGCAGCTTTCAGCATCTCGAAAAGCGCTATTTCGAACCCGGGGATCTGGGTTTTCCGGTGTTTCGCAACATGGACGCATGGATGGGCATGTTGATCTGCAACGACCGCCGCTGGCCTGAGGCGTACCGCGAGATGGGATTGCAGGGCGTCGAGCTGGTCGTACTGGGGTACAACACGCCCTCAGGAAACTCCCAAAATGCGGGTGAAACAGCCGAGATGCGCGGGTTTCATTCTGACCTATCGGTACAAGCAGGCGCTTACCAAAACTCCGCCTGGGTCGTGGCTGTGGCCAAGGCTGGCAACGAGGATGGTCATCCTCTGAATGGCGGCAGCGTTATCGTGTCTCCAGACGGTGTCATCATGCAAAAGGCGCAAACCGACGGCGACGAGCTGCTGGTGCAAGCCTGCGATATGGATGCCACGAAATTTGGCAAAGCTTCGGTGTTTGATTTCAAACGTCATCGCCGGATTGAGCATTACAAACGGATCGCAAGCCAAACAGGCGTGGTCTACCCCGATGGGACGAAAGGATAATTCATGGCGCATGATCTTGCGATCCGGGGTGGGCTACTGGCCACTGCAACCGAGACCTATCGCGCCGATATCGGCATCCGTGACGGGCGCATCGTCACCATATCCGAGGCGATCACAGACGCCGAGGATGTGATCAACGCCACCGACCGCATTGTAATGCCCGGCGGGATAGAGGCCCACTGCCATATCGCCCAAGAAAGCGGAATGGGTGTCATGACCTCGGATGACTACGAGAGCGGATCAATCTCGGCGGCCTTTGGCGGAAACTCCAGTTTTATACCCTTTGCCGCGCAGAAAAAGGGCCAAAGCCTTACCAACACGATGCAAACCTATGACGCACGCGCGGTGCCAAAATCTGTTCTGGATTGGTCATACCACCTGATTCTGACCGACCCGACGAAGGCGGTTTTGGCCGAGTTACCGGAGGTTTTTGCCAAGGGTGTTACCTCGTTCAAGGTATTCATGACCTACGCGACTCGCGTATCAGACGCGCAATTTCTTGATATTTTATCGGTTGCAGGCAAACACGGCGCGCTGACTATGGTGCATGCCGAGAACCACGACATGTTAGACTGGATGGCGCGCAGATTGGTTGATGGCGGCAATGTTGCGCCACGGTATCACGCCCCCTCGCGTCCCGGATTGGCAGAAGAAGAAGCGATCAACCGCGCGATCTCGCTGGCCCGATTGGCCGAAGCGCCACTGTTTATTGTCCATGTTTCGACGCCTGCAGGCGCAGAGCTTGTGGCAAATGCGCGGGCCAAGGGCGGTCAAGTTTGGGCCGAGACTTGCCCGCAATATTTGTTTTTGACCCGCGAGGACATCGACAAACCGGGGATGAACGGTGCAAAGTTTATTTGCTCGCCACCTTTGCGCGACGCGCCAACCCAAGCTGCGTTATGGCAGCATGTGCAGGCTGGATCATTGTCGCTTGTGTCGTCAGATCACGCGCCTTACCGCTATGATGATTCTGGGAAATTTAGTGCAGGGCGTGATGTGAACTTCCGCGAAATTGCCAATGGTATGCCCGGAATTGAGATGCGTTTGCCATTGTTGTTCTCTGAAGGCGTCGGCAAAGGTCGGATCAGCCTCAATCAGTTTGTCGCGCTGGCATCAACCAATGCTGCAATGATCTACGGGATGATGCCGCGCAAGGGCACCCTGTCTGTTGGCGCGGATGCCGATATCGCGATTTGGGATCCAAATGAAACGCGCGTTGCCGGTGAGATGCATGACGCGATGGATTATAATCCGTTCGCGGGGATCGAGGTGACGGGCTGGCCTGTAACGGTTCTGGGACGCGGTCGGCGCATCGTGGAAAACGGCAAATTGATTGCAGAGCCTGGCTCAGGCCAGTTTATCAAACGCGCGCCCCTTGATCTGACCGGGCACCCCGGACAGCCCGTGCCGGAGCTTGATCCTGCCCAGAATTTCGGAGCGAACTTGTCATGAGTGGTCCAGTCCTTGTGATCAATCCAAATTCCAATCCGGCCGTAACGGCAGGTCTTGATGCCGCCATGGCGCCGTTTCGAATTGCAGGTGGCCCACCAATCGAGTGCCTGACGTTGGCTAAAGGCCCGTTCGGGATTGAAAGCCAAGCCGATAGCGATGCTGCGGTCTCGCCCCTACTGGAGGTTATACGGGCACGCGCGGATGCTACAGCGGTCGTAATTGCTTGTTACTCCGATCCCGGCCTTGATGCGGCGCGCGAGGCAACATCGGCCCCGGTGTTCGGCATGCAAGAAAGTGGATTTCTGACCGCAATGGCGCGAGGCGATCGAATTGGAGTGATCGCCATCTCCGAAGGCTCCATTTTGCGGCATCGAAAATACCTGCGCCGGATGGGTGTATTGGATCGAATGGTAGCCGAGCGGCCCCTCAACATGTCTGTAGCCGAAACCGCGTCTGGCTCAGGGACGTTTGCGCGGCTTCAGTCTGTATCAGAGGTTTTGGTGCGCGAGGACCATGCGGATGTCATCGTGTTGGGCTGTGCGGGGCTGTCGGCTCATCGCAGAAGTTTGGAGGCCGCTTTGGGACATCCGGTTGTCGATCCGACCCAAGCCGCCGTTGCGATGGCACTTGGTACCGTTATGGTTCAGTCGAGCTTGTAGTGCGCCTCAAGCGCGTCGTAGCGGTCCTTGCCCACAAGGCGTTGGCGTTCGGAGAAGTCCGCGAGTTTATCGATCACACCACCGACGTCGCCCTCGGCCTTAAGCGCGCCCAGAACCTCGCTCATCGCGCGCATCGCTGCTTGCAGAGGCGTGTTTGCATAGAGCACTATCGAGAAGCCAAGCTCGGCCAGTTCGGCCTGCGGCGTCAGAGGGGTTTTGCCTCCAACCACCATATTGGCAACCTGTGGCACACTGAGCCGTCCCGTGATCACCCGCATTTCTTCGATTGATGTCGGGGCCTCGACGAAGGTCCTGTCGGCGCCAGCTTCGATGAACGCTTCAGCGCGGTCGAGTGCGGCCTCAAGCCCCTGCACGGCGCGTGCATCTGTGCGTGCGATAATTAGCGTATTGGGGTCTTCGCGCGCATCGACTGCTGCTTTAACCTTAGAGACGGCCTCAACCAGCGGGATGACAGCTTTTCCCGCGAAGTGCCCGCATTTCTTGGGGAAAACCTGATCCTCGATTTGCATCGCAGCGGCCCCGGCGCGTTCGATCATGCGCACGGTGCGCTGGGTGTTGATAGCATTGCCAAATCCAGTGTCGATATCAACGATCAATGGAAGATCTGTTATCTCGGAGATGGCCGAAACGGTGCTGGCAAGCTCGGTCAGAGTGATCAATCCGATATCGGGCACCCCAAGGTAGGTGTTCGCGATCCCTGCCCCGGTGACATAAACTGCATCGAACCCTTGGTCCGCGATCACGCGCGCGGTCAAGGCGTTGCCTGCACCCGGCAAGATCATGGCATCACGACGCTCCATTCGGGCGCGAAAACCTTTGCGGCGATCGGCTAATGTGTCTGTCATTGGCGCAACTCCTCATCCGTCACCCAGTCTTCGACTGCGGACCTGCTACTGCGCAAATGAGCGCGCATCGCGGCTTCGGCCGCATCTGGATCGTGCGCCCGCAAGGCGGCTACGATACATTTGTGTTCTTCGAGTGCTTCGGCCGGACGGCCCGGACGCATCGAAAGGCGGTGGCGGTATAGGCGAAGCAGCGAGTAAAGCTCACCCGCTAGCATGCCCGACAGCCGCGCATTGCCGCAGGCGGCAAGTATCACCTGATGGAAATCGCCGTCGCCGGGCTCCTGAAAATAACCGCGCCCTGCCCGCATTGCGTCCGCCTTTTCATGCGTCGCCAACATGTCTTCAAGCCGCACAAGATCTGTCTCGCCCATATTCTGGCTGGCGAGACGGCAAGCCATGCCTTCAAGGCTTTCGCGGACTTGGAGTAGGTCCAGCAGATCATCTTTTGACAGCGACACCACCCGCGCGCCCTGATTGGAGATCCGCGTGACCAGCTTACGCCCTTCGAGCTGACCAATGGCCTCGCGCAGCGGCCCGCGCGAAATCCCGAACCGGCGCGCCAGACCGCTTTCGCTGAGCCGCTCACCGGGGCCCAGTTCACCTTCCATAATCGCCTTCTCGAGCCGTTCGAGCGCGAGGCCGGAAAGATTCTGCGCAACAAGGCGCTCTGATCCGTTTGTACCGCTCAAGACTCTTCCTCCGCTGGCCGCTGTGACCTGAAATGCGTCGCTATCTGGCCCACGCTTGTGGACCATACCCCGTCAATCTGCGCGACTCGCCGCAATCCATCGTCGAGGTAGCGAATACGATGGGGCATTCCGAAAAGCCATGGATGTAGCCCAATGACCGCTACCCGCCCTTTCTCGCCTGCCAAAACTTGAACCGCTTCTTCCAACATTCCCGACCAGCGCGGCGTGGGAACGCGCCGGTGCCACAGGCATTCCACATCATCAAGCTCTGACATTTGCGGCACGGAGATCATCGCAGGCGTTGTCGACATCCAGTAGGGCTGATCGTCGTTGGGCCAATGGGCGATCCACTCGATCCCCGCGCGCGCCAAAAGGGCAGCAGAGCGCGTGCTTTCGCTAAAATCCTGTGCAATCCAGCCTTTAGGGCGTGTGCCGGTGGCGCTCTGAAGCGTATCAAGACAGGTCTCGATCAAAGCGGTCTCTTCAGTCTCGGGCATGCGCGAGGTGACCATCGCATCAGCGAAATCGCCATGAGCTACGATCTCCCAGCCTCGAAACAGCGCTTCTTCGATCAAGACCGGATACCGCTGGGCGGCGGATGCATTGACTGCAAGAGTGGCCGTCAGTTCGTATTTGTCGAGGGTTTCGAAGAGCCGGAAAATTCCGATCCGGTTGCCGTATTCACGCCAGGTATGCGTGCGGTAGTCGGGCTGGAATTTACCGTAGGGGTCGCGAAAGCGAGGATCGGCGTACCCGTCTGCTGTTGCCTCAACAGGCCAATGTTCAAGATAGACCACAGGCGCGAATGCCACGCCGGCAGCGTTCGGCCAATCGAGGGGTGCGCGTCCCGACACGCTCCGATAGGGATAAAGCGCGTGGTCCATGCCTGCTGAAGTGGTCATAGGGCCTCACTCCACTGATCCGACAGATACCAATCGGCAATCTCGGCACCGGTTGCCATCCAGACCTTGTCATGACTGACCACATGGCGCAGCGCTCGTTCCAGCGCGCGAATGCGGTGCGGCTGACCCATAATGTAGGGATGCAACGCGATGCAGACCACGCGGCCATGATCCGCGCCCTCGCGCCAAAGCGTATCGAAGTGATCAATCACCATCTGGGCGAAATCATCGGCCTCAAAATGGTGCCGCCAGACCATCGCGTCGTTGATATCCATTTGGTACGGCAAGGTGATGAGCTGGCCTGAGCGTACATTCATCTGTGTTGGCTGATCGTCGTGATACCAGTCGCAATAATAGCTGATCCCAGCTTCGGCTACGAGATCCGGTGTGTTCTTGGTCCAAGTGGCAGCAGGAGAGAACCAACCGCGCAACATGCGTCCCGTCAGTGTCCGGTAAATCTCGACGCATTGGCCAATCGCTTCGCGTTCGGCCTGCTCAGGCATCTCCCAATGATAGCGAGTGTTATAAAGGCCATGGGCCATGACATCCCAACCGCGCGCTTCTGAGGCTTCAAATATCTCGGGGTAGTGCAGCCAGTTGGCTAAATTGAGCGACAGCGTCAGGGGAATGCCCAGATCATCGGTCACCTCTGCTATGCGCCAAAGCCCAACCCGATTGCCAAAATCGCGCAAGCCGTAACCCAACACATCAGGGTGCGGGGTGCGTGGCCATGCGTCGCGGCCTCCGGTGGCTGGGGGCAGGTATTCGTAGTGCTCTACGTTGGGCACAACCCAGACTGCCACGCGGGCGCCATTCGGCCAAGTTAGTCGTGGCCTGTCGGTAATGGGTTGATAAGGCACACGCTCTGAGGTCATGGTGCGGCCGTGTTCGAAGGAGATGAAACATGGCGCACCAAGCGGATCTTGCCCTCAGAGGCGGCGTTGCTTTCCTGCCCGGATTGGGTCTTCAGCAGGCCGATATCTTGATCACGGATGGCGCGATTGCTGCCATTGCAGCGCCCGGCGCGGGTGAGGCGCGCGAGATAGTCGATGTCACTGGTCTGACGGTTCTGCCCGGTGCTGTAGACGCACATATTCATTTGGGTCATGGCATGGACATCGCCCGCCCGCGTGTGCCCGAGGATGCTAAGAGCGAAACTGGTGCGGCGGCCATTGGCGGTGTGACGAGCTTCATCTCGTTTGTCATGAGCCCCGAGCCCTATAGCCCTGTTTTCGATGAGCTTTGCCGGATCACTGAAGCGGGTGCTCGGGTTGATTTCAGCTTTCATTTCGTGATCGCAACCGAGGATCAGTTGGCTGAATTGCCCGACCTGATCAAGCGCGGCGCACCGAGTGCAAAGCTGTTCATGAACATTCGGGGCAATGAGGGTGTGCGGCTTGGATTGCCGGGCACGGATGATGGGTTTTTGTTCCGCTTGCTGGAAGTGCTGGCGGCCAACAATGGACTCCTGTGCCCGCATCCGGAGAATATCGAAGTGGCTTGGGTTTTGCGCGACCGCGTAACGGCCGCAGACCCCGACGGCATTGGCGGATTGGCGACGTGGAACGACACGCGCCCGCCCTTTGTTGAGGCAGATGCCCTTTCGCGCGCCACCTACTTTGGCCGGATCACTGGAGCACCCGTGCATGCTGTGCACACCTCGTCTGGAGAGGCGCTCGATGCGGCATTGCGCCAGCGCGCGGCCGGCTCGGACGTGTGCATCGAGACCTGCATCCACTACCTGACCCACGACGTCACAAGCGCCATAGGCCCGATCGGCAAGGTCAACCCGCCGCTGCGGACCCCCGAGGATCGCGAAGCACTTTGGGCTGCGATTGGGCGCGGAGACATCGACACGATTGCGACCGATCACATCCATCGCCCGATCAGCTGCAAAGAGGGCGGCATTTGGAAGGCGCAACCGGGCTTTCCCGGTCTCGACGCGTTCCTGCCGGCCATTTTGACCTACGGGCACGACAAGCGCGGCCTGCCTTTGGACAAACTCATTCCATTGGTCAGCGAGAACCCTGCCCGCCGTATGGGTTTGAACACCAAAGGCGCGCTGCGCCCGGGTGCGGACGCAGATATCGCGGTGGTCGATTTGAACGCTGACTGGGTAGTCGGCAAGGATAACCTTGGGACCGACGCGGGCTATTCTATCTATGAGGGCGAACGCATGAGTGCGCGGGTCGTCCATACGATGACGCGCGGACGATTTGCCTTGCGCGACGGCGCGCTCCAAGCCGATGCGGTGGGAACTGGGCGGTTTGTGGTCCGCGAGATCACGTAAGGCGTGCTCAGACACGGCGGCCCCGCACGGCATAGAGCCGCCCTTGGTGGCAAGCGTCGCCCGTCAACAGGGTGGCGTCGCCAGTAGCCTCGGCACCGATGCCGCATTCCTCAACGATCTCGAACCGCGCGGCGATCCAAGCGGCAACGTCGCGTGCGGCCAGCGGTGTGAACGGGCCTTGGTTGGGGATTTGGGCCTTTGACTCTGTCTCCAGCCAAAGCGCGCCATAGGCGGAACTTATGTTGCGCGTGCTTGCGATGATCGTGCCGCCGGGTGCCAGCACACGTGCCGCTTCGTCCAAGAACGCGGCCGGGTCCGGCATGTGTTCGAGCACTTGAGGCAATACCACCAAATCAATCGAGCCATCTGCGTAAGCAAGCTTGCCGTTTGGCATCAAATCGAATGTGACGTGGGCGAGGTTGTTCCCCTCACGGCGCAGTCGTTCTTCGATGAAGCTGAGATTGTTTGGCGAAAGCTCGGCCACTGAGAGGCGCACATCAGGTCCAAGCCGGTCCAAAAGCACGGTTGTCGTTGTCCCGCCCCATGGCATGATCTCGACGACGCGCGCGCCGGGTTTCACCTCCCCCAGCAATCCATGCTCGGCCTCAAGCGCATCGCCTTGCCTGCGCGATACATAAACCCCCGCTAATGGAGATTTTGCCCAAACCGAGTAACCGCGAAAATCGCCAATCTGATCCCAGCTCCATTCCGTAGGGTTCCACTGGGCGAATGGATTGGAATCGTTTCTAATTTCCCAAAACGGATAGGTATCTGCCTGTTTGACCGGGTAGAGGCTTGCGGCTGGGCGTTCGAATCGCTCCCACGAGAAAATCTCGGAAACGGGTCTGCGCGGTGCCTTCATTTTGGGCGCTGTGCTTTTTGCTCGACCAATAGCGAGCGCTCCGATCACATCGAAGGTCTGGGGCAAACCGATCATTTCGCGCAAAGCTGCCTGATCGCCGATGCCTGCATTCCAGATGCATTGGAACCCGCGCAAATGCGCCGACAGCATCATGTGATAGCATGCCCCCGCAACCGACTGCACGATGGAGAAGTTGCCATGGGTCCAGCCCTTCTGGAAGCACAGATAAATCAGGGCGGAGCATTCGGCAAAGTGGTGGTTCCCACCGGAAATATCACGCGCGCGCTCTTTGCGGACCGGATCGGCCACAATAATAAAGTGCCAGTTTTGCTGATTGCACGAAGAAGGCGCTTCAACGCCGTCGCGAACGATATCTTCGAGGGTTTCTGGCGCGATCATGGAGCTGTCAAAGTCGCGGCACGACGCGCGCATTGCCAACTTATCGAGTAGGTCTCGCACCTCGGCGGCAGGGGCTTGCGGCTTGGCCGCACGGGCATCTTGGCGCAAATTGGTCAAAATCAAATCCCCCCAAACTAAATGTCATCGTTGACAAGTCTTCGTCAGGTTCGCAAAACTGTCAACAGTTGACCGATTGGGTATGGGAGAGTTCTAATCACTGGAAAACAATATTTTCCGGACGATGTCCTTAACCATCAGAGGAAAGGATTTTTTCTATTGCAGAAATATTTGCCACCTCTGTACCGATCAGGTTTTCAATGAAAACAAACCGACCGCCCGGAACGGGCGGCAGATAACTAGGGAGACGTTCATGTTTAACCGTTTTACCAGCATCGTCGGCGCAGCGATCCTTGCCGCGGGCGCTGCGAGTGCGCAGGATGTGACCTTACGCTGGGGTCACTATCTGGGAGACTCGGCTTTCCTTCAGGCCGAGAAGGACTTTGCAGAGGCAGTCACAGCCCGGACAGAAGGTCGCGTGACCATCGAGATCACTTACGCGGGCGGCCTTGGAGCCGGCAACGAGGTGATGACACTTGCAGGCCGTGGCGCCATTGACATGGCCTCTGTCGTGCCGGGCTACTACGCCGATCAACTGCTCTTCTGGCGCGCCTATCAGATCCCCTTCGTCTTTGAGAGCCCACGTCAGGCGATGGAAATTTCAGCCGCCGCGTTTCAGGACCTGCCCTACTTTCAAGAAGAATTGTCGAAGTTCGGCGTCAAATTTTTATTCCACCAACCTCTGGGCGGTTACTACCTGACCGGTTCGGACGAGAACTGTGACAGCGTGGCGAACCTATCGGGCAAAAAGATCCGCTCGTTTGGTGCCGATATCCCTAAAGCGCACGAAGCAGTTGGTGCCGTGCCAGTTTCGGTTGGTGTGGGCGAAGTCTACGAGGCTCTTCAAAGCGGTTCTCTTGATTATTCGTTTCTAAACCGCGGCAACATCCTGTCCAATCGCCTCTTCGAACCAGGCCCGTACAGCTGCGGTCCGGTCATGGCCATCACTGGCCACCTGATCGTTGTAAACGAAGACGTATGGGACTCTCTCTCAGCTGAAGATCAGGCGATCATGCAGGAAGAGGCCACTAAGGCTGGCCAAGCCTATATTGGCAACATCGAAGCTGCCGAAGAAGCAGCAGGCGCGGCAATCGTCGAAGCCGGGGGCACGATCAAGCCTTTCCCAACTGAAGAACTGGCAAAGTGGAAAGACGCAGCTCCTGATCTTCTCCAGAACTGGGTCGATGACATGGCCTCTCGCGGAATGGGCGATGAGGCCACTGAAGTAGCTGCTTACTGGCGCGCAATCATCGACGCCGACTAAGCACAAAACTTCGGTGGCGGGCGAAAGCGCCCGCCACCATCCATCGACGATAGGCATCTCTGTGAAAATCATCTCCCGTATTGTCGAACGACTAGCTCTCATCATCTTGATGATTGGTGGTGTTGGGATGTTAATGTCGATGTTCCTCGGTGTGGCCGATATCGTCGGAACTCAAGTGCTTCTGATACCAGTACCCGGCCCGCGTGAATTGACCGAAAGCACTATGGTACTCATCGTGTTTGGAGCGCTAGCTTACGCGCAAATTCGCCGCGCCCATATTCGGGTAGAGCTCGTATATTTCCAAATGCCGCCGCGGGTGCGCGCGGTAATGGACGTAATAACCGATTTGGCAGCCATCGCTTTTTTTGGATTGATCCTGTCGCAGGCCATTCCCGAAGCCCAGTATTCCGTGCAAATTGGGGAAGCAACAGTCGGTCTAATTAGGTTCCCGCTCTGGCCTGCCCGGTTCATCCTGGCAGCTGGATGCGCCCTTATGATCATCCAACTGATTCTGCATCTGATCGAAGATCTGATCCGCATCAGAACCGGCGAGGGGCTCGACAATGATCCGCTCGAAATCCACCAGAAAGTGGAGTGACAGCAAATGTTTGATCCGGCAACCGCAGGTGTCATTGTCGCAGTTATCCTTTTCTTTCTCCTATCGACCGGTACCCACATCGGTGTCGCGCTCGGTCTGAGTGGTTTCATCGGTATCTTTATAACAATCAATGAGCGCGCCGCCTTAGCACAGGTAGCGACAATCCCGTTTTCGACGACAAATTCCTTCACACTGGCCGTGATCCCCCTCTTTATCCTGATGGGATCGCTTGCAACTCAGGCTGGATTGACCACCGACTTATACCGAGCGGCATATAACTGGCTTGGCAAGATCTCAGGCGGCCTTGCGATGGCCACGACATTGGCCTCGGCAGCCTTCGGCGCCGCTTGTGGATCGACCATCGTAAACGCCGCGGTTTTCACGAAAATGGCCATGCCCGAGATGACTAAATTCGGCTACGACAAGCGTCTCTCCGCGGGCTGCATCGCAGCCTCCGGCACTCTGGCTTCGCTCATCCCGCCGTCGATCTTGATGATCATCTATGCCGTAATCACCGAGCAATCTGTGGCCCGCCTATTGGTAGCAGGCCTGATACCGGGGTTGATGTCGGCGGCCATCTATATGGGCGGTATCTATTTTATTGCCAAAGCGCGCCCAGACCTTGCTCCCATACCAGACGTGACGATCACACGCCGGGAGAAATGGGAGTCTCTAAAAGGAGTCTGGGGCATCTCGTTCTTGTTCGTTCTGGTCATCGGCGGAATCTACTTGGGCTTCTTTGTGCCGACATACGCCGGTGCCGTCGGCGCATTCGGAGCCTTCCTGATCGTGGCTGCAAAGCGCAAACTAAATTTGCAAGTTCTTGTTGATACTTTCAAGGACGCAGGCATCACCACATCCACGATCTTCATCATCGTCATCGGCGGAATAATTTTTGCGCGCTTCCTAACCTACACGGGCCTTGTGGTCGACATTTCAGACTGGATGCTCGCTCTCGAACTGTCGCCCATCGCATACCTCCTGTGCTTCGCAGCTCTCTATCTGGTTCTGGGGATGCTAATTGACCCCATTGCCATCATGGTGATGACCTTGCCAGTAATGTTCCCGATTATGACCGGCGTCGGCTATGATCCGATCTGGTTGGGGGTTATTGCAATTAAATTGGCGGAGATCAGTCTGATCACGCCACCTGTGGGGTTGAATGTTTATGTCGTTCGCTCAGCCTCACCGGTGCCATTGAGGTTGGAAGAGGTATTTGCAGGAGTGACGCCGTTCCTGATCCTGGACCTGTTCACCTTGGGCCTGCTGATCGCCTTCCCTTCGATTGTGCTCTTCCTGCCAAATTTGATGGGCTAAGCGCAAAGCAGGTTTGACAAACGACCTGTGTCGGCGGCACTCCCGATCTCGAGGATCTCCAACGCCAATTCGGCAACCTCTTCCGGACTGTATCTGAGGCCGGCATTTGCAGCAAACTTGTCACGGACATCTGCAGTTTCCACTGGGCGATCTGGCGCACCGCGCACCTGAGTTACCTCGGCACTGATCCGCCCTTGCCCCGTTTCAAGCTCAATCCGAGCTGCAAAACGTTCGGGAAAGCCGTGGTCCCGCATCGGCGTCCAGGTCATTTTACGAGCGACCTCGATCACCTCGGCGCGCGGCGTGGTATCGAAACTGGCCACATCGACACGGCCATCGACCAGCATTAGCGCCATGCAATAGGCCAGGCCCCATTTGCCGTCATAGCCCGAAACTGGGGTTTGTCGGCGCGCCCATGGCTCGCAAACAAGAGGCGCTGCCGGCGGAGGCACGAAGGCATTCAGTGACGTGAAGTTTTGCGCGGTCACGCCCTTGCACATCAGACTTTCGATGGCTTCCAGAAACGGGTGAATGTAGTGACAGCAGGGGTAAAGCTTGAAGGCCGCCTGAGGTATGAGCCACTCCTGCCCGAGTGTGGCGAGTTGAGGCCCAAGCATCTTCCCACCCCCTGCAAAAGTATTCATAACCCCAAATGCGCTATCCAATACCGACGCAGGGCCGGTCATTCCAGCGCGCGCCAGTCGCACGGCGTCAATACCGGTTCGCGCCGCCCAGCCGGGATTCAGCGCCTTCGACATCGCGCCATCAGCCAGAAAAGCGAGCGTTCCTGACGCCTGCCCACCTGCTATCCCAATTGCAGAGACCGCACGCGCGGCATCCAGCCCCAATACCTGCGCAGCAGCAGCGGCAGCCCCAATCGCACCGCCGACGGAAGTCACCTGAAACCCATGCGCTTGAAACGCGCCCGGGGCCGCAAGGCCGATCCGGATTGCCACTTCCCACGCCACTATATAGGCGCGGATCAAATCACACCCGCTGGCCCCGGCGAGTTGCGCGACCGCCAGCGCCACTGGGGCCGCGACAGCGCTGCCATGCACAACCGAGCCAATATGGGTATCGTCGTATTCAAGCGCATGGATCAGTGCGCCGTTGATCATCGCCGCCGCGCCGGCCTCGGCGGTGCCTCCGGAAAGCAGGCTTGCTGACCCCGCAGGGGCCGCCCCCGCCCAGTCGGCGTTATCCGCCACGGTGGAGGACGCTATTCCGACGCCTAGCGCATCAAGAAGGTGCATATGCGCAGCATCCAGAACCTCCTCCGGCACACCCTCGACAAAGGTCTGTGCGGCAAATGCGGCGATCCGCTCTGCGCCAGTCATGCGCTAGCCTTGATCTCGTCCATCGCAACAATCCCCGCCCTGCGTCCTAGAACAAGGGCTGATATTAACCCGTTGCCCGAGGCATAGCCTAGTGCGCCGTCCTGCCCACTGATCCCCGCTGCAGCGCCCCCTCCTGCAAAGAGGTTCGCAACTACGCCTCCACTCGCTTTGCGAACTCGCGCTTTGACGTCTACCAGCAACCCGCCTTGAGTGTGAAACAGCCCCGGTTTGACCTTCACTGCGGCGAAGGGGGCTTGCAACGGAGCCATTGCAAAGGCCTTGCGCCCGAATGCGTCGCACGACTGTGCACGCGCGGCTGCGTTATAGTCCAAAATGGTTTGTTCCAGCCCCGCGAGGTCGAGACCTACTTTTTCGGCCAATGCCCCTGGCGTGTCAGCCCATTTCACTGCCCCCATTGCGGACATCTCTGCGTATTCTTCCTCGGCCAGTGCCACCTCATGGATGCGTGCGTCGTATATTGCCCAAGCGAACGAACCCTGTTTCATCACATGTGCAGCAAAGCCTGAATATCCCAGATCCTCATTACCGAAGCGACGCCCCGTCTCGCTGACCAACACGCCACCCTTTTCTAGCGTCGTCCAAGACAGGAGTTGACCTTGCGGGTAGGCCACAGCCGCATAGCCCTGATAAGCTCCCATATTGCCCAAGCACGCGCCCAGTTCCTTTCCCCAACGCACGGCATCGCCAGTGCTGCCGGGCGCACCGAAGTACTCGGCGGCGGCGATCTCGGAGCAATGCTCGGCTACGAGCGCCGGATCGGCAGCAAATCCATTTGTTGCCAGAAGCACCTTTTGTGCACGGATCGACTCCCCACCAACGACTGCCCCGACTACCTTTCCGTCTTCGACAAGCAACGACTCCGCCAAGTTACCAACGGCAATTGGGATGTCCCGATCCGCTACGCATCGCAGTAGATCATCTACCAAATCCTGTCCCCTGCGGGAGCGTGGAGCGTGCAATCGCTCCACTGAATGACCTATATGGCGATAGGCGGTGATCAATTCCATCCGTGCGCCTAGATCGTCAATCAGCCATTCGCAAAGCGGGCCACACTCCGCGGCAATCATCTGGGTCAAATCGTCGGCATCATGGTGGCCCGCCACCCGGATCAAGTCCGTGACCATACGCTCAGGACTATCTTCGATGCCTGCCGCGCGCTGATATCTGGAGCCTGCTCCGGGGATTGACCCAGTTGAAAGTGCCGAGTTCCCGCCCGGGCGATCGCGCCCTTCAAGAATGGCAACGGAGCCGCCGGCGTCATGGGCTGATATAGCGCCCGCTAGCCCACAGGCACCGGCCCCAATGACCAGAAGATCCAGCGTATCGCTCATGCGTCGGTCATTCCGCCCACGGTTTCATCCCAAGGCCGCGACAAGGCCATTGTGTCGAGATCGAGAAGCGCATCGACAACAGCGAGCATCGCTGGATATGGCGCACCCACGATGCCATGAATCTTGGCTCGGATTTCATCCGGTGTGAACGGCAGGTCAGGTCCTCCTCGCGCGCTCATCACCTCTTCAGTCAGGGTAGAGCCATCATCTAGCGTCCATGTCACGCGCGTTGGGCGGTCATTTGGCCAATCAGGAAGAGGCAGGAAGGGCGAGGTGCTGACCCTATGGCGCAGTGACACGACCTCAGGGATATGCAAGGAGTTGGATGAAAACGCCTCTGCTCCACCGCTGGCATGCACTGCTGACGTCGCGGCGATGTGTTGTATCGAGAATTTCCCGGCTATCGTGGTTTCGGGGTCTGGATTATCCATAATCCGGGCCTTCTCATGGGTTTCTAAGTGGATCGCAGCGACACGCTCTACCGGAGCTTTTTCCAGCAATTTCTTAGTCGCCTCGATGGTCGCATGACCATACTGGCAGCAGGCAAATACCTTGTGATAGCCGTCAGATATGGCCCAGGCTTCGCCTAGCCCGCCATTCAACTGCTTGGGATCTGCTGACGCTCCGAAGGCATCGGCGTATACATCATGCAGCGCAGAAGGCAGCCCCCGAATACCGATCGCTGCCCAATCCACCGCGCGCAGCCCGGTCTGGGCCGAGATGCCCGGCCAGACGTTGCGGACAAGCGAGCCTTGGATCGGATGGGTGTAGGGGCCCGGTAGCACCATGGTTGCCGCACTGGAGATTGCCCCGATGGCCACGCTCTCAGGCACCCGCCGCAGCGCCGAAACCGCGGCAGCCGCGCCAACGGCAGCGAGGCTACCATGCGGGTGCAAAACAAGGTTCGCGAACGTAAAGGTGCGTGCGACACGTGCCACAGTTTCATAACCCAAGACCAAGGCACGCAGCAGGTCAGACGTGGAGTATCCTTCAGCCTCAGCTTCGGCCAATAGTGCCGGCAAGCAGTAGACACCGGCATGACAAATCACGCGGCGATAGCCTTCGTCGAGTTCCGCCCAATCGCCCGCACAGCCATTGGCCATGGCGGCGGAATAGCGATCGAATCGCTGTCCTCGCGCGTTGAAAACGGTCGCCTCGGCCGGACCGGCAGACTTGGCAACGCCATCATGCAGCGCGACAACCTCCGGCTCATCCCGCGCCGCCACCATTGCCGCCATATCATCACACAAAACCAGGGCCGCGCGCTTTTGCACGGGCTCGGGGAGGTCAGCCCATTCGATCGCGCTTGTGAAGGCGACAAGATTCGTTAGGGCCGTTCCGATATCAGCAGCGCTCATGATGCGGTTTCCATAGCATTAAGGGTTTCAATCACCTCAGACGAGGGCAGCACATCGGCGTATTTGCCATTCATGTCCCACAAGTTCACCGCATGGGAGGTGGGCGCGCGGTCATAGACACAGTCATCCGGCACGATGACCTTGAAATTCAGTGCAAAGGCATCCGTGACCGACGAACGGACGCAACCCGAAGTCGTGCAACCCGTCACCACCAGAGTATCGACACCCAGATCGATCAGGTGGCTGGTTAGGGGCGTACCAAAGAACGCGCTAGGGTGTTTCTTGGGCAATAGTACGTCGCCTTTTAAAGGGGCTATCTGCTCAACGAATTCATAACCCTTAGCGTCGATCCCCATGATTGAAGGAATTTTTTGCGCCAGGCGTCCCCCATCAGTAGCGGCGTTTTTGGGGGCCACATGAGGATAGAGTACGGGAAACCCCTTGGCACGAAACACTGACAGCAACGGTTCGATTTTATCCACGGCAGCCCAACCAACATCTCCACATGAGGTCGGGTACTCCTTGATCGCATCCCAATAGGGTTTCCGCTCCGTCCCGACGGTGCGATACTGCACGTCAATAATCAGCAGTGCAGGATGCTTGCCGAAACCGCCCGCTCCGCCGAACCCCGCAGAGGCATATCGGCGCTCTTCTTCTTCGGTGATAACACCGGTCCATGACGGCATTTCGCGTTCCCCACCCTGCTGAAATCTGTCAACAGTTGACGGAATGGGCGTGACGTTGTCAACCTAACTCCCGCTGACCAGACGAGGATTGCAATGGAAATTTGCCACCATAAAAGGTACGACTTCAGACCCCTACCCGAACGTCCAGTCTATGACTGGCCTGGCGGCAAACGGCTTGCGGTGAGCCTGTGTAACAACATCGAGTGGTTCTCGTTCATGACGGGGCTTGGAAGTGATCACACTCTGCCGGGGGCGGCGCAGACAACGCGCAACTATGCATGGCGCGACTACGGCAACCGGGTCGGCATATGGTATTTGTTCGATCTGCTCGACGAGCTTGATCTGCCCGCCTCGCACAACGTCAACGCCGCCGCGCTCGACCGCTGCCCCGAGATTGTCGCCCGAATTCGCGCGCGGGGGGACGAGGTGATTGGACACGGACTGACCAACTCCGAGCGGCAGGACTGTATGGACGAGGCGACCGAGCGCGCGATGATTGAGCACACCTCTGACGCTATCGCCCGCCACTTTGGCGCGCGCCCCAAGGGCTGGCTCGGCCCCTACATCGTGCAATCAGAAGTCACGCTCGACCTACTTAAGGAGGCCGGCTATTCCTATATGCTCGACTGGCCCGCTGACGACCAACCTTTCTGGATGAGCACGCGCTCGGGACCGTTGCTTTCGGTCCCTTACTCCATCGAGTTGAACGACAGCCCGGCGCAGGTGTTCCGCCACCATACAGGCCGTGAGTTCGAGGAGATGATCGTCGACCATTTCGACGAGATGCTCTTCCAATCGGCCAAATACCCACTAGTCTTCAACATCGTGCTACACCCATTTGTCATTGGTCAGCCTTTCCGATTGCGCGCGCTTCGCCGTGCGCTCGACCACATACTTAAACACCGCGATGATCTATGGCTGACCACCCCGGGCGGTGTGGCAGATTACGTCGCCAAGCTTCCTGAAGGGACAGTCCCATGACGCGCGATGCTCAATTCGCCTTAGTGAAACGCTACTTCGACGCAGTAGATGGAGAGGACCTGCCCGGCTTACTGGACACTCTGGCTCCCGATTGCGTTTTCACGGTCGAGACCCACAATGTTAAGCTTGCGGGCCATGCCGAGATTTCCTCCATGTTCACCCGGCTTTGGGCAGACCATGCTGCCGTTCTACACCACCAGTTCACACACGTAGCGGACCCGGAGACAGGCCGTATCTCAAGCCGCTTCACAGTTCAGAATACCGAGCATGACGGAAGCCTGACCCATAAATCCAACTGCAACTTCTTCGAGATCGCCGGCGAGCGTTTTGCAACGGTGCGTGTCTATATGACTGGACAGAACACCTTGAAGGACGGCGTATGACCGACGACGGACTGACCGAACTTGCGATGCGGTACTTCAAAGCGCTCGACGCTCGTGATCCCGATGCATTGGCAGAAACACTGGCCGAGGATTGCGTGGTAACGATTGAGACCCACGGCATTCGCTATGATGGGCGCGAAGCGGTCCGCAAGCTCTTCGCGATACGTTGGGAGGGCCCTTTGCGGGCGGTCCACCACGATTTCACCCATTCGCCCTCAGCTGCAAAGGGCCGGATCGCCAGCCAGTTTACCGTCACTTACTCTGGGCCCAACGCGCCGGAACCCAAATCCAACGTCAATGTCTTCACCATGCACAGCGGCACAATCCAAAAGATCGCCGTCTATATGGCAGGTGCCAACACGATCAAGACGTAAGGATGGCGATCACTTCGCCGGTGGAGCGGACCTTGCCGAAGAAGCGGCCAAAGTTGCGCATTGTTCCCTCGTGCAATTCCTTGTGGGTCGTGGCACAAGCATCTTCCACCAACGTAACCGCATAGCCCCGATCCGCAGCCTCCCGCGCTGTGGTTTCGACGCACATGTTCGTCGAAACCCCCGTCATGAAGAGATGCTCGCGGTCCATAGTGCGCAGCAGGTGGTCAAGACCCGTTGAGGCAAAAGCACCTATGGAAGTCTTGCGTACAATGGGATCGCCAGGCTCGGGCGCAAGTTCTTCAATGATCTGATGCTGGCGCTGGCCCTCGTAATTACCCACCGATTGAAAGAAGGCGCGCATATGCACCGGGGCATCGGAACAATCCGCCAATGCCGCGCCGATTGTAACGTAGACAACTTTCCCGCCGGCCGCGCGCATCGCCTTGATCAGGCGTTGGTTGTTGGGGATCACGAGGCTCTCGATCCGGTGAAAACGCCAGTCGGCTACACTGTTGCCCTCCGCCTTCATTTTCTCAGCTAAGGCCCCGGTGCGGTGGCCGGTGGCATATTGCATATCGACGATCACAAGGGCCGAACGCGCGGGATCCGTGACCCGTTCGGCATTGAACTGGGTGACGTAGTCGGAGCTTGTCTCGTTCATGGGTTTTCCTCTTAGATCTCGTGAAACGTAACGGGAAAAAGCGCGTCGTGTGCCTCCCACGTGTCAAGTTGCAGAATGTGGTAGAGCGAAAAAGCGTAAGCGGGCCCGGCGTCAAGTTCGGGCGGAGTGACAGGAAAAGCGAGGTTTCCACCGGTGCAAAGGCGGCCCGGAAACCCAAAATGCAACAGCTGTTGACGCGCAGCGGCGGCCACGGCTCGAGCTGTCTCGGCGTCGGGGGCAACGCATTCACCAAGGATAAAGATCTCTCGTGGCGGCGTGTCCGGCGGTGTCGGCCAATCCATTATGCCGTCGATACCGTATCGGCGGAAAGTCAGACCCCAAGGCGCGTCAGACGTGGAGGTGATCAGTTCGGCCACGCCGTCCTGCACCCCTTGCAAAATCTTGTCGGAGACCGCGATGAAGCCTGGATCGGCGACGGCCGCCATTATCGCAACGCGGTGACCAACAAACCGAGCGGCTTCAACTTTCACGCTTGGCTTTGCCGAAGAGTGCCAGACTGCTCCCTTTACGAGGACGCGGCGTTCGTCGAGCGCCTCATAGGTCGCATCACTCAGCTCCACGTGACCCTCGGGTTCGAAAACACGGTTAGGTTCGGACTGCTCATAAAGCGCATGGGCGGCGACGGACAGGGGCGTTGCCGCGCGGACAGGGTTCATGCTTTCCAACGTGAAGCCATCCCCCTCCAGCGTCGCCAACATCGCATCCCGTCCGCCCGGCTCGCAACAAAGCGATGTGCATTCGAGGATTTTGGCCATGTGGACAGAGGGGCCTTTGGGATAACCCAGCAGCACCGGCACCACTGCAAAGGGCGCCGTATCACAGGCGCGACCCGCAAGGATCACGTCAGCTCCGGCCTCCAGCGCCTTGGCGAAGGCACGCTGCCCCATCTGGCCAACAATAGCGAGTGAGCCTTCGATATCAGCCTGCATCGGTCCGATTGGCGTCAGACGGCCAGCAGAATCCGCAGCTTGCACTATGTCCTTCGGCACATCAGCACCGATGGTTGCCAAACGAAATCGCAGGCCCCAGTCAGCAGCCACACTACGCAATAAAGCCTCGACCGCCGCCAAATGCGGCGCGCCCCCCGCGGTTCCGGCACTTCCGATCAGGAGCGGCACATCAAGGCCCCGCGCCGCCTTCAGCACCATTTCCAAATCGCGCCGCGCCATGGACGGCGACGCCGCCATCTTGCCCGAGCCCAGATAGACAGGCCCCGGATCTATCGATCCCATATCGGCTGCAATAACATGTGGTTTACGCTCAACACCGGCATCGAAGGCTTTTTCTGGAATGCCCAGTCCCAGCTGCCCTGACGCAGCGAGCACCCTCAACGGGGCCTCAGGCCCAGACCAATTGGCTGCCAGGCGAGCAAAGGAACTCAAACCGACAACCCTAAAAGCGGCACGTGTTGCTGTGCGCCGTAGACGTCCCGATCCCCCGGCGCGCCTGCAGGCACCTCTCGGGGAAGCACTATCTTCACTGCTTTGGCTGCGGACACCGAAATCACACTGACATCTGCAACTGCGCGTCCATAGCGTGCGGCCACGGCTTCGACGGTAAGCCCGGCACGTCCGCGCACAAAGGTGTCCTCATCAGCAAAGAGCACGTCAATTGTTAGCAAGGTCGGGCCAGCGTTCTTCGAGCGCACAACGCGGGCCAATTCTGACAGCGTCATACCGGCGCACCCCAAGCCTGACGGCAATGATCCGCTATCTCACTGGCGGTGGCGCTCCAAAAATTATCGACAGCGCACAGACGGTCCAGGGCATCACGCAGATAGCGGACCCGGTGCGGCTGACCGATTACCCATGGATGCAGCGAGAGCATGAAACTCCGCCCGCCCTCGCCGGCCAGCGCCTCCGCAGCCTCGCCCACCAGCTCAGGATAGCGCGGGTTCGGCACCTTGCGCAGCCACAGAGCAGTCACATCATCCCATTCCATCTGGTTTGGGATCGATACCAACGGCGGCGAGGTCTGAAAGAGATAGGGTTGGTCGTCATTGGGCCAATCAAGCACATGATCATACCCTGCCTCAGCCAAAAGCTGTGGCGTTTGGGGGCTTTCGCCGCTGTCTGGCCCGAGCCACCCCCGCGGGACATGACCGAGGATTCGCTCGAAGGTTTCCGATGTACGCTTGATGATGCCGCGCTCTTCGACCTCGCCTAACTCAGAGGTCAACATACGCGACTGATATTCGCCGTGCGCGACAAACTCTGCCCCTAAGTTTAGCAAGGACTCAACCGCCCGCGGATACCGTTCAAGTGCGCTTGCATTGGCCGCGACCGTCAGCTTTAGGTCTCGCCCCTCCAATGCTTTCAGCACACGAAAGAGTCCTATCCGGTTGCCGTATTCACGCTGAGTGAAGGGACGGTATTCGGGGAAGTAAAAGCCATACTCGCCGCTAAAGCGCGTGTCTTTCCACGCGCCGTCTGGCGGCTCAAGCTCCCAATGCTCCAGATGGATCAGCACGCAGACCGCCATACGCGCGCCGTCCGGCCACGCCAGCGCGGGCCGCTCGGGCATCGCCGAGAACGGATAGAGGTCGTGATCCATTCCTTCGCGCGGCTCTGTCACGTCGCAAGCCCCCGATGCCAGTCGATATGATCCTGACAGTTGGCGAGATAGTGGTCCGCAATCTCTTCGCCCGTTGCCGCCCAGACGCCATCATGACCCAGCACATACTCCAACGCTTCGGCCAGATGCCTGATCCGGTGTGGCTGGCCGATCATGTAGGGATGCAGGGCGATACACATGACCTGCCCGCCCTCGGCATAAAGTTCATCAAACCCGTCGCGGATCATCTGCGCAAAATCCGCCGCCTCGAACTGCTGGCGGTGCAGAATCGAGTCATTGAGATCCATTGTATAGGGAAGTGTGATCAGGGAGCCGGTCTTGGTGCGCAACGGCACCGGTTGGTCGTCATGATGCCAGTCGGTATAGTAGGTGATGCCGGCTTCCGCGATCAGGTCGGGCGTGTTCAGAGTGTATGAGGCCGCGGGGCTGAACCAGCCTCGGATCTGCCGCCCGGTCAATTCTCCATAAAGATCAATGCATTCCCGGATCGCGGCGCGCTCGTCTGCCTCGGAATAGTTCCAATGGTAGCGGGTGTTGTACATACCGTGGCACAAAACCGACCATTTGCGCGCCTCCATCGCCTCGAAAATCTGCGGGTAATGAACCCAGTTGGCTATCGACAGCGAAACCGTACCGCGAATATTCAACCGGTCAAAGAGCTCGAACATCCGCCACAGGCCCACGCGATTGCCATAGTCGCGCGATCCATAGCCTATAACATCCGGATGCGGCGTGCGTGGCCAGGGGTTGCGAACGGCCGACGGGCGCGGAACGTATTCGTAGTGCTCAACATTGGGCACAACCCACAGGGCCAGCTTCGCGCCGTTTGGCCAAGAAATTTTAGGCCGGTCCGGCCAAGCCGAATAGGGCGCGCGATCGGCATGGGCAAATGGCTGATCTGGCCGCACGGCGTTTCCTCACTGCAAACTGTTTACAGTTGACACTAAACGAGACAGGCTGAGCAGCAACCCCCGGCGCCAGGCAAATGGAAGTCAGATGCGAAAAACCACCCGTCTGAAGACCCTGATCGAAGCGCCCAAATTGCTGGTCATGCCCGGCGCGTATGATGCGCTGTCGGCCATGCTGATCGAGGATGCCGGTTTCGATGCGGTGCAGTGCTCTGGCTTTGGGATTGCAGCCAGTCATCTGGGCCTGCCCGATATCGGAATTCTCGGCTTTCGCGAGATGCTAGACCGAACGCGAGTGATCGCCGGGGCGGTCAATATCCCGAGCATGGCGGACGGAGACACGGGCTTTGGCGATGCAGCTACCACGTGGCACATTGTGCGCGAGTTCGAGGCAGCGGGTGCGGCAGGCATCAATCTGGAAGATCAGGTAATGCCCAAGCGCTGCGGCCATTTCACCGGCAAGGCCGTGATCCCGATGGGCGAGATGGTCGGAAAACTTCGCGCCGCCGCAGACGCGCGCTTAGACAAGGACTTCGTCATCAACGCGCGGACAGACGCGCTGCAACCTTTGGGCGTGGATGAAGCTATCCGACGCGGCAACGCCTATGCCGAAGCCGGCGCGACATTGATCTTCGTGGATGGGATAGAGACCCGCGATGAGGTCAAGCAAGTGATCGCCGAGATCGCGGCGCCCGTTTCGATCAACATGGTAGAGGGGGGGCGCACACCGATGTTTACCTTCACAGAGCTGGAGGAACTGGGCGCCGCCCGCGTCTCCTGCCCTGTCACCACTATCCTTGCGGCCATGAAGGGCGTGCAGCAGGCCTTGGCCACGCTAAAAGATACTGGCGCGCCGGGTTCGCAGCCCGATGCCTTGGCCGGGTTTGGCGAGATCAAAGACCGCCTTCGCGCGCCAAATTTCGAAACACTTGGCAAGAAATTCGCAGGTTAGGAAGGCCGATGTTCGGAAAGATCGTTCCAAACTTCCTGACGCACGATGCGGCCTGCAATCAATTCGAAACGGTCAATGAAACGGACACCCTCGAACGGGGTGCCGTCCACCCAAGCACCGTGAAGCGCGCCACGGCAGCAGACAATCGCTTTATTTTCATCAAAGGCCTCGTCAAACCCCTCAAACGTTTTGCCCACCTGAGAATAGCGCGTCTTGCTCCACTCGAACAATTCCTCGAGCGAGAACATAGTTCGTCCGCTGGGAAAAGTCATTGTGAAGTCTTCGTGCAAATGGCCCTTGGCACGGCCCACGTCGCGCTCCTCCATCGCCGCCAGATAATCCCGGACAACCGCAGCGGCCCCTGGGATCGGTGCGCCAGGAGTGCGCGAACGACCGCCACGCATGTAATTGGTCGGCGAAACTTCCTCGACGACGACGGTAATACCATCAGGCGGGGCCGCAATCGTCGCGCGCACTGCGTCGGTCATGCGCCTCGAAAGGGATGTAATAGTCTCAGCATCATAGCCTTCGATGAGTGTGACTTTGATGACCGGCATGTCTTGCTTCCTCGCTCTGTTCACGCGCACCATATTGCACGGCGCAACCCGTAATCAACAAAGACCCGGAGGGCCCTATGACATTCACCATCAAAATGATCGACCATGTCGTGCTGTATGTCTCGAACATGGAACAGTCCCGGCACTTTTATGAGAAAGTTCTGGGATGCAAACTCGTGCGGCACAATACGAATCTGAACTTGATGCATATGTCCGCAGGCGCCTCAATGATCGATCTGCTGCCAGCGCCCGACCCGGACGCCGGGGGCGCAAATGTCGATCACGTGGCCTTGCAGATCGAACCTTTTGAAGCAGAAACTCTGCTGGCGCATCTGCGCAGCCATGGGGTTGAGCCCACGGAGCCCCGTGACCGGTTCGGCGCAGGCGGCACTGGTCCGTCGCTGACCTTTGAAGATCCGGACGGGAATACGATAGAGCTCAAAGGGCCCGCGCTCATAGAATGATCACGCTCTATGAAAACTTGCGCACAATCGTGTATGCGCCCTTCTATTTGGCGGATCTACGCGGGTTTTGGGCGGATCAGGGATTGGAAGTGAAAATCCAACTGTCCCGCGATCCTGTCGAGACCGCCGAGGGCCTTCTGGCAGGACGCGCCGATATCTCATGGGGCGGTCCAATGCGAGTGATGTTGCATCACGAGCGTGACCCCGATTGCCCGCTCGTTGCGTTTGGCCAGATCGTGGCGCGCGATCCGTTCTTGCTAATCGGGCGCGCACCCAACCCCCGCTTCCGGTTCCAGGACCTGTCAGCCGCACGCTTAGCCGTGGCAACCGAGGTGCCTACTCCGTGGATGACCTTTCAGGACGATCTGACCCGCTCCGGGATAGAGCTTTCGACCCTCGACATTGCGCCCAAAGCCCCAATGCAGACCGCCGCGGCCCGACTTGCGGCAGACGAGATAGACGTCGCACAAGTATTGGAACCATATGCCTCTGCGGCCGTGGCGGAAGGCAGCGCCTATATCTGGCACCGGTTCGCTAGCCGAGGTGATATCGGCTACACCAGTTTCTACACAACACGCGCCTATCTGGAGGCGCATCCTAAGACCTGCGCGGCACTTCTGGCCGGGATGGCCCCCGCGCTTGATGCTGTTGCCAGCGAGCCTGCGTCCGTGATCGCGGCCGACCTCGCTGACCACTTCCCGGACGTACCCCAACCGGTGTTAATTGACGCTATCGCAGGCTACCAAGACTCGGACCTTTGGGCCAAAGATATCGATCTGCCCGCCACGGCTTTTGTGCGCCTGAAGGCAGCTCTGCTTTCGGGCGGGTTGATCTCGCGCGATATTCCTTATGACCATGTGATTGCCCGATTGGAGAGACCATGACCGCCGCCATTCCTGCCATCGACATCGCCCCCTTCTTGTCCGGTAATACCGCAGACAAAGCTCACGTCGCGCGCGAGGTGGCAAAGGCCGCTCAGTCCATCGGCTTCGTGGTTCTTTCGGGCCACGGCATCCCGCAAATCTTGTTCGACACGGTATTTGAAAAAGGCCTCACATTCTTCGATCTGCCGGACGCCGAAAAGAGCAAGTGGCACCCCACCGGGTCTGCAAGGCAACGCGGCTATCACGGCGTTGCCACACGCGGACTATCCGCGACTTTGGGCAAAACCGCGCCTAAAGATTTGCGCGAAAGCTTGTTTCTGGGACCGATCGACAACCATGCTGCTGATTTTTCTCATATCCCTGACGCATCAATGGCTTACGCGCCAAACTTGATTCCCAAAACTCCATCCGGACTGGACACCGGAATGGTCGCACTTTATCGGGCCTTCGAAAGACTTTCGAGCGATCTGTTGCGTATCTTTGCCGTCGCCGCCCAGATGCCAGAGGGGCATTTCGCTCCGCTGACCCAGAAGCATTTCTCAATCATGTCGGCACACCATTACCCAGCCCTAACTGTGCCGCCACTGCCAGGCCAATTGCGCACAGGAGCACATACGGACTACGGCGCAATGACAATTCTTGCGATGACTGAGGCAAAGGGCGGCCTAGAGGTCCAGCGCGGTGATGCATGGGTGCCTGTGCGCCCGCCCAAAGGCGCGCTGGTGGTTAATCTTGGTGACATGATGCAGCGTTGGACCAACAACAAATGGGTTTCAACAATGCACCGGGTGGTGACGCCCGAGAACCTCAATGACGCCATGTCGCGGCGCATGTCCTTAGGTTATTTCATGCATCCCGACTATGACGCCAATATCGAATGCCTGCCCAGTTGCGTGGGCGACGGTGCACTCTATCCGCCGATCACAGCCGGCGAGCATATCCGCGCAAAGATAGAGGCCTCTCACAAGGGCTGATCAACCCTCTTATTGCTGCAAGAGAGCCCGCAAGCGGGCCAGAATAGTCAAAAGAACAAGACAAACCACCGTCAGTACGGCTAGCGGCAAGACAAAGTCGCCAGACAAATCTGACAAAATGCCAAATGTAATAGGCCCCATCACGCCACCGATCTCGGCAAAAGTAAAAAACAGCCCACCTGCAAGACCAAGTCGTTCCTCCGGAATCCGCGGAGTTTCCATCAGCAGCAAAATCGCAACGGTCATCATCGTGCCGCGCGCCGTCCCTTGAAGGACAAGCCCAGCAACCAAAAGCGGTCCAGACGAGACTTGCAGCAACAGGCTTGCTGTCATTGAGAACAAGAAAAGCACGGCCATTACCCAAAGACGCCGCTCCGGCACCGCAAGGCGTGGAATTATCAGCGCGCCGATGATCCCGATCGACGAGGGGATCGCCGCCCAATACCCGGCTTTTACCGCCGAGAATCCATGGCTGCGCAATATCTCGGGCAGCCAGTTATTCAAACCATGATTGATGAAAAAGATGCCGATGCTCATTGCCAAAATAAGCTGAACCTCCGGCAAGCGAACGATTTCGAGGAAAGCAGACATGTTGAATTTCTTGCCACCCTCCTCATCGCCGCTGTGCGCGCGCGCGACCCGCAAGCTCGCAATAGCAAACCAGACACAGCCGCTTAGCGCGACCAGGATGGCATAGACCAACATTACAGCGCGCCAATCATTGCCAACCAACGGCATGACCACACTGTTGGTTAGAGAAAGGGAAAGGATCCCGCCAAGATAAGGACCGGTCACGTATATCCCCATCGCCGTAGCACGGGTCTTGCCCTGAAAGAGGCGTGCGATAATCTTCGGCGCTCCAACCGAGATCATCGGACCGCCGATTCCAAATAGCGCGACCGCGATTAATAACTCAACTGGCGTTTCTGC
Source organism: uncultured Boseongicola sp. (assembly GCF_937988555.1). Taxonomy (NCBI): domain Bacteria; kingdom Pseudomonadati; phylum Pseudomonadota; class Alphaproteobacteria; order Rhodobacterales; family Paracoccaceae; genus Boseongicola; species uncultured Boseongicola sp. The sequence goes on from NZ_CALJXO010000304.1 coordinate 57,359, forward strand.
GTAGCTGCGCGCCAGCCCGGATGCCGCCATAACAAGAGCCGCCAGCAGCAACATGCGCCGCGCGCCCAAACGGTCAAGCAGGATGCCGCAGGGAATAGCCGCCAGAATATAGGTCAGCGGCCATGCCCCTAGGATCACCCCCATCAAACCGTTACCAATTCCGAGTTCTGCACTTATCGGACTCAAAAGCGGCGCCATCGACGCGATGGTCAATCCAAAGCAAAAATAGATCAGCCAGACCCCAAAAAGGATCAGCCATCGAACCTGTCCAAATTTGGAGGAAGCAGAAAGAGAGAGTTCTTGGTCCATAATTCCGCCTTAGGTCCTGGAGGCGCATCAGAAATGCGCTGAGCCATAGCCATAAACTTATGAGAGAGTGTTGGGTCTCTACAAGCAGAAGCGTGTCGATAAAATGGTGCGGATCTCAGTGCCCTGCGATCGGCGACGGGATGGCAACTCCATTCGGTTCGAGCTGCGCTGAGCGGGTTGCGCAAAGCCGGTTACACCCTTGACCGCGCCAACCCTTCTTCCGCGGGTAAAGCACCCGTCTATCGGATCACCGGCGCGCCGGAGGTCCGGCAATGACGCCGTCGTCGACCAAGATCGAAGCCATGGATCGCGCGGCCCTCACTCGCGAGACCTGGGGATATACTTTCGCGGCCCGAGAGACGGCGAACCAAGCCGGTTGTTTAAACCTAGACTGCGGGGCGCATCCAGGCGAGCGGCTAGCCTATGAGTCGGGGTTCAAGGTGGCCCGTGGCAAGATACGAGTGACTTGGGGGGCTGT
>NZ_CALJXO010000305.1:0-24653 GCF_937988555.1 uncultured Boseongicola sp.
TGGCAAGACGCGCACTGCTCGGCAAAAATCTCTTCGCCGTCGATCGCATCGCCGGACCCGACAGGGAGCCCCGCCCCCGTTGGACTAACGTCCCAATTCCAAGCAGATACCTCTTCTGCCAAAGCCGGTCGCCCAAGACCGAACTTATCCGCCCAGACAGGCCCAGAACCTATGACAATCGCGACAGAAAGCGCTGTAAAATTAAGAAACTTCGACATTTTCCGCCTCACCGTTTTCGCGCACCAACCATGTCTGAATGCAGTTGTTGTGATAAATCGAGTTCAGCCCGCGCACCTCGCGCAACTGAGCCTTGGTCGGCTGAACGTATCCCGTATCGTCCATCGCCCGCGATTGAAGCAGCATCTCGGAACCATCCCACTCGGTATCGAGATAGAACCGGGTCAGCGCCATTTTCTCACCGGGCTTGGCCAACCGTGCGGTTTCCCATGTCATGCCCCCATCTTTCGACACATCAACGCGGGAAATGGCACCGCGGCCCGACCACGCAAGGCCAGTGATCACCAAAGGACCGTTGCCATGCGTGACCGGCGATTGCGGACTTGGACTTGTGACAACGGATTTTGCATCCATCTCCCAAGTCCACTTGCGGCTTGTCCCATCCGCCAAAGTGTCGGTGTACTTACTGGTTTCTTCGCGGCTTTCAACGGGGCCGTCCATCACCTCGATCCGGCGAATCCACTTAACCCACATGTTGCCTTCCCAGCCCGGAACAACCAGCCGGACCGGATACCCATGCTCCTTGCGAAGCGCCTCGCCATTTGCCTTGAACGCCACCAAAACGTCATCAAGTGCTTTTTCCATCGGGAGGGATCGGCCATTGGAAGATGCATCGGCACCCTCAACAAAGACCCACTTGTCTTTCAGGTCGCCCGCAGCCCCAAGCCCAGCCTCTTCCAGAATAGTGCGTAGCGATACCCCGGTGTATTCCATGTTGTGGATCATACCGTGGGTGAATTGCGCACCATTCAATTGAGCACCGGCCCATTCCATGCCGGTGTTTGCAGCGCACTCGCAGAAATAGACGTGGTTCTCGCGGGGGAAACGCTCCAGATCAGCGTAGCTGAAGATCAGCGGAGTATCGACAAGCCCGTTTACCATCAGGCGGTAGTCTTCTTTGCGAAGCTCTATGGCTCCGGAATGGTGACGCTCAAACGCACACCCTTGTGGCGTAATCGTTCCATCAAGCGCATGGATCGGCGTAAAGTTGATCGAGCTGATCGTATCAGCTGTCAGCCATTCGACATTGCGCCGCACCACATCGCCTTCGAACTCAATCGGCAAGCCATAACGCACCGCATCCACACCATCGCCCAGCTCCTGCGCCCAAGGTTGGATTTCCGTGATTAACGGGTCAGGTGTCGCGGCTTTGGCACTGCTTGCGGCGACAACTCCAGCACTTGCCGCAGCCGCCCCGCGCAAAAATGCGCGACGGGACGGAGCTTTGCCCTTGTATTCGTTAGACATTTCAAATGGCTCCTTTGGTCTTTTTTCGTCTCCGACCCATCCAAAAACCGTACGTCAGGGACGGATGTAGGCGTAATCCTGTTCCTGCAATTCAATCAGCCGCACGACGCCCGACGGAACCATGTTGGCTTCATCCATCAACGGAACGTCTTTTCCGGCCCTTTCGTTCATAACTTGCGGGTCGTTTTGATCGACGTGTACCGCAACAAAATGTGTCTGCCCTTCAGCCCAGACACCTGTCGCAATAACCGTTGCAGGAGCCGCTGCCGTTACCAATCGCTTCATCATCGTCTTCACTCCCTTTGGTTGCGTTATGCGCCCACCACTTGAACGCTGTTATTGGGGTCCAGTGAAATCGTGCCTTGCTTTGATATGTGGGATTCAACGACATCCCAAATCGCCGGGCCTTCCGTGCTTTCGTTTACACTGGCCCAACCTGCTACCCGATAGGTCTTGGCCGCATCGATCCGCTCACCCGTTTTCAAAAGAGTCATCTCGGTGATGCGACTGCCCTGAGGTTTGGTGACGTCGATCCGATAACCAAGACCACCTACCCGAACCATATCGCCGCCCTGCTGGTAATAAGGGTCCGGATTGAAGAGGTTATCGGCTACGTCCTCCAAAACGACATGTAGGAATTCTCCAGTCATCTCACTTCGGTACGCCTGCGGATAGGTCATGGACGTAACATTCCAGATATCTTCCCGCGTAATGTCCTGACCTGGAAGGATAGATGGTCCCCAGCGTACGCCAGGGGACAAGGCAATATCGGCCTCTCTTTCGGAAATAAGCGCGTCGCAGATCAGATCGTCCCAGGTCCCGTTAAAGTTTCCGCGGCGATACAGCGTCTGATCTTCCGCTGTCTGACCAATGACTTCGCTTAGCGATTGCACATAAGGCGCGCGCTGTTCGTCGATCAACGCTGAAATCTCTGCATCGGGCGCGATGACATCCGAAAAGATCGGGATCAACTTATGTCGGAAACCCATCATCCGTCCGTCGCGCACATCAAGATCGACCCGGCTGACAAATTTCCCGTTCGATCCCGATGCGACAATAATTGTGTCACCGACGATAACAGGCTCGGGCAAGGCGTCATGCGTATGGCCCGAAAGAATAACGTCCAGCCCCTGAACCTTGCTCGCCATCTGCTTGTCGACATCAAAACCATTGTGGCTAAGACATACGACCAGTTCTGCGCCCTGCCCCCGCACCTCATCGACCATTTCCTGCATGTGCTCGTCGCGAATGCCGAAACTATATTCGGGGAACATCCATCCGGGATTGGCAATTGGCATATACGGAAATGCCTGACCAATAACGGCAATTTTGACGCCGCCACGTACAAAGAATTTGTAGGGCGGGAACAATTCCGAGGGTTCATCCCATTCCGCATCAAAGATGTTCTGCCCCAGTGCTGCAAACGGCAGGTCTTCCACAATTTCGTTAACGCGGCTCGACCCAAGCGTGAATTCCCAGTGGAACGTCATTGCATCGGGCTTTAGTGCATTCATCACATTGACCATGTCCTGGCCTTGCGTGTGATAGCAGGTGTACGATCCATGCCACGTGTCGCCACCATCAAGAAGTAACGCGTCAGGCCGCGCGGCACGAATGGAGTTGATGACCGTCGCGACGCGATCCAACCCACCAACCCGGCCATAGGTCTGCGCCAGCGAGGCAAAATCGTCATACGTCAGGGCATATGCCGACGGACTTCCATCATCGATGCCATAAAGCTTGCGGAAATCGGCGCCCGTCAGATGCGGTACCGCGCCCTTGTTGCCACCGACACCGATATTGATCGACGGTTCGCGGAAGTAGATTGGTTTCAACTGGGCATGAATGTCCGTGATATGGATCAGCGAGACGTTCCCGAAGGTGTCAAACTCAAGAAGCTGATCTTGCGTCAGCGCCTGCTGGGCTGCCAATTTCGCCCAGTTTCCAAAACCAGCTCCCCCATAGATCGCAGCAGCAGCCATGCTGGTCTGTAAGAAATCGCGACGAGAATTCATGGGGACCCCCGAAAAAGCACATACGTATGCGTATTATTGAATTTGTTTTGTTCAAAAAAAACCGCACCGCCGAAGCGCGCGGGTCTTTCAATTCTCTTAGTTACGGACCGAAGGGCCTTCGACCGACAGACCGTTGCCTCGCGAAGAAACATACAGCTCAAGTGCGATGAACTCCGGGCTTCCAGCGCTATAGGTTTCCGCGCGCGTATCGCGCACGCAGCCCTTGAAGCGCGAATGCACCGCGTTCAGCTTGGTGTTCTTTAGGCGATAGACTGGAAAAGCGTTGATCTGCCCCTGGCTCAAGTGGTCAGCGCGGATCATGCTACCGTAGTTGTCTTCATGGCAATTGGCGCAAGACATCTCAAGCTGACCTGTACGTGTATAATAAAGCTCCTTGCCGTCCTCCCAAACAGATTGAGCAGGACCATCAATTGCAACATTGACCGGCATGCCACGGGAGACAGACGCCAGAAGGGCGGTCATGTTAACCATGTTGCCGCTGGTGTATCCCCACTTCTCAGCGCCCATTTGGTTCTCGCGGCAATCGTTCACCTGCATCTCAATAGTGCGAACTTCGCCGGCGGTCTCATTCCACTTCGGATAAACGGCCTTAACGCCCGCCATTTCTTCCGACGCCCCGTGACAACTAGCGCATGATTTGTCCTCAGAACCTTCGACTGTATTCCACACGCCTTCTGCCTGCTCGACAAATAGCATTCCCGGGTTGTCGAAGTCATCGGCCTGCATTGCGCGGGTTTCGGTCCCGCGAAAAAGCCATCCGGAATACACCTCATCCATGACGTCCGACAAATGCGCAGGAGCTGCGGTCTTCGTTACCATCTTGATGTCTTCGTTCAATATCAGCGTATCCTCGGCCGGATCAGCATAAGCTACCGCGCCAAAAAACCCGACCAAAAAGATGCCAGCAACACCAGCAAGTTTCATCATTCTGTGTCCTCCCTATAGCTCTAAAGCTTAACTGACCGAGATCTCTTTGGTTTCCTCGTAGACCGATCCATCGTCATCGTACCAAGTGAATTTGAATTCACCGGCCTCAGGAACAATTGCTTGAAACTCAAAATACGGGTTTGTCGAAATTGCAGCCTCAAGCGTGATGTCAATCACGTTTTGACCGTTAAAATCGCATGTGAACCGATTGATAATCGACCTAGGAATAACGTTCCCGTCACCATCTTTTCGCTGACCCGACTCCATCTTGTGGCTAATCAGGGTCTTAATCGTAATTGTGTCCCCGGCAGAAGCCGTCTTTGGAACTTTGACGCGGGGCTTAACACCATCTGCCATTTTGTATCTCCTAATAAGCTTATCTAGCCGCCGCAGCCGCCGATTGTGACTTTGACTGTTGCTGAGGCCCGAGCGAACGAACCATCCTGCATCTTTGCAATCGCAACGACCTCCTGCGTCCCGGCCAACCGAATACGTGTCGATGCCGAATGCGATGCGGACAAAGCGCCAAATTTGAACGTTGCTACATTTGGGGTCGGATTGCCCATCGCCATCACCAAGATCTCTGACGCGCCAGGAGCATCAACTTCAATCGGCACCGTGTTGCCATTTTCAGCGATCTCAGGGGCTGTAAGTGTCACCCCGCCCTCAGCAATGTCCGCGCCGCCCGTAAACGATTCGATCAGGTCCTCACCGGCGGCAAAGGCCTTAAGTGGCACACTCGCGACAACCAATATTCCGGCCCCAAGCTGCAAAACACTCCGTCGTGTCAGTTCCATTCTTTCTCTCCTGAATAAACCACCGCCATCAAGCGATGCCGGTTAGTCCTTGAGGGTGGTCAAATACGCCACGACATCTTCAATCTGCTGCGCTGTGAGCAACGGACCAAACGTATCATCGGCAGCTTTGCCTGTGTACGCCTTGCCGGGCCGGATAAAGCCCTCGGTCTTGTAGAACGAAGGCATCATGCTCTCTTCGAACATGATCTTCGCATTCGACACGATCCCGCGAAGCTCTGCTTCGCTCCAGCGATCTCCTGCACCATCAAGCGGCGGTCCGATCTCGCCTTGGAACGGCACATCGTCCAGATCGCTCACCTCATGGCAGGCAACGCAGTTGCCAAGGCTCTTGTTTCCGACAACCATCCGCCCCTGCGCCGCATCGCCTGCAACCCCCGACAAGGATTGCGCCACCGCTCCATCCGTAAAACTGACGGCCGTGGGCGATACTTCTTGTGCGGTTGCCGACACGCTCGTCGCCAATGCAATGGATAAAGCCAATCCCGAATACTTCATGCGTCCTCCCTAAAACCATGTTACATTAGCGTGCAGACAGTGGTCGTGGCAACAACAAATTCAATTATTTGATTTTCTGCATTTAGATTAGCTTGCTACCGTACTTTTTTCGGAGGTCACTTAGAGCGCTCGCCAATCATACGGGCATGATACTTCTGGAAAGTTTCCTCGCCGCTGTAGCCTTCTGCAAGAATCCAGTTCAGAAGATCCAGTGTCGTGCTTTTGCTAAAAGCACCCGGCATTGACGCAACCGCAGCCGCAGCCGCAGACACACCTTCATCTACATCTATAGGGAAGAAAAGAATCGTAGGTGTGAACAACAGACCCCACTTTCTGACCATGTCTTTTTCCGGCAAGGTTGTTCCGTCAAAGTCCGTGACGTCAACATCCCCAAACATGTTGACCTGAACCACGAAGAAATCCTCGCTCAGCATGCGGGCAATCTCATCTTGCGAAAAAACGTCCTCGTGCATCTTCTTGCAGTAGAGACACCCGCGCTGTTCAACCAGAACCATTAGGCGTTTGCCCTCAGCCTCGGCCTCCGCGAGGTCTTCGCTCATGTCTTTGAACGTATCGCGCATCCAGGGCGCCTTGTGCAAACCGTCATCACCCATCTCAAGCGCCGAGGCGCCGGTTACGAAAAACAGAAATACGGCGAACGGTGTGATAAAATTTCTCATGGTACCTGCCTCCCAGCTTAACGTAGAACTCCGATGTCGGGACCGATTTCCAGCATCCATTGGGCAATGTAATTCATTGAATTCGTGGCAATAAGAATACCAAACACGATCAGCATAATGCCCATGATCTTCTCAATCAGACCAAGATGCTTTCTGAACCGGGACATCCACCGCATGAACGGCGCAATAAAAAGAGCGGCCAGCACAAATGGCGCTGTCATACCCACGCCGTAGACAAACAGCAGCAATGCACCGTTTGAAACGGTCTCCTCCCCCCCTGCCATAAACAAGATCGCCGCAAGCACTGGCCCCACGCAAGGCGTCCACCCAAACGCAAATGCCAACCCGATTACATAGGCACCCAGCAGACTGGTACCCGATGTGTTTCCGGCATCCGCCCGCAACTGCCTGTAGAGAAAGCCGATACGAAAAATCCCAAGGAAATGAAGCCCCATCACTATGATAATGGCCGCCGCAACCCATCGCAGAACATCGAAATACTCGCGAACAACCTGTCCAAAAGCCGTTGCCGCCGCACCAAGCCCCATGAAAATGGTGATAACACCGGCCGCAAAGAACAATGCCGCAAGGACCGCACGAACCCTGACACGCGCATCGATCTTTGCATCGGCCGAAATCTGGTTCATACCGACTCCCGCAAGATAACTCAGATAGAACGGCACGATCGGCAGAATGCATGGCGACAGAAACGACAGCAGACCAGCCAAGGCTGCGCCAGCAAATGTGATATCCATCGTGCGACTCGACCTCCCTTGTGTAATTCACATATTCATATTATGTTGTATGAGATTCAAGAGGCCAGTTCGCATGCGCTTTCAAAAGCTTGCTTCAACACTATTGGCGATTGCTTTGTCGGCCACAGCGGCAACGGCAGAAAGCGTTCTGGTCATGATTGAGGAACGCGGTTGTGTCTGGTGCGCGCGCTGGAACGCCGAAATCGCGCCTATTTATCCGAAGACATCTGAAGGCGAGGCAGCGCCGTTGCGTCGGCTCGACATCAATCAAACAATGCCGGCAGAGCTGTCATTTAAGGGAAAGCTGCACTTCACACCAACATTTGTGCTGATGGTAGACGGCAAAGAGATATCGCGACTGGAGGGGTATCCGGGAGAGGATTTCTTTTGGGGTCTGCTTGGACAGATGCTAAAAACCGCGGAAATTGGTTTATCTAGTTAGGCAGCGTAGATGCGAGACGATATTGTGGTATTTGCCTCCGGTGAAACTTTGACGTGAGAGAGAGAAAAATGGTCCTTCCTGTCTTTGACGAAAACACATGTGCCGCCGACATGGATAAGATGGCGACAAACGCCATGCGCGCGTCAAACTTCCTTAAGGCAATCAGTCACGAAGGACGATTGATGATCCTGTGCCACCTCGCAACCGGTGAAAAGTCCGTGACCGATTTGGAGCGACTTTTGTCAGCGCGACAAGCTGCGGTGTCTCAACAACTCTCCAGACTGAGGCTGGAAGGCTTGATCACGCCACGCCGCGACGGCAAGCAAATATACTATTCATTGACTGATGACCGTCCGAAACCGATCATGGAAGGTGTGTACGATCTGTTTTGCAGTGCCGAATAAGCTCACGCATTTTCAAAATTAGCCGCGTGATATGAACGTGGAATACAATGATGCTTGAGATGTTTTCTGAGGATACATTGGTGGCCGCTGTTGGCCTGTTGGGCGGCATGCTTCTTGGTCTGGCGGCAAGAATTGGACGTTTTTGCACCTTGGGTGCTATCGAGGATGTCTTCTACGCAGAAAGCACGCTGCGCTTGCGCATGTGGGGCATCGCGATCGGCGTTGCTATAATCGGTTCCTTCGGACTGTCAGCAATTGGTTTTCTTCATTTAGAGGAAACGCTTTACCTGTCGCGTGGATGGAGCCCCGTGGCCAGCATCGTTGGCGGTCTGCTTTTTGGCTATGGAATGGCGCTCGCAGGCAACTGTGGGTATGGTGCACTGGCACGATTGGGCGGTGGCGACCTTAGATCATTTGTGATCGTTCTGGTTATGGGCGTGTCCGCCTATATTGCCCTCGGCGGGCCATTGGCAGCTCTCAGGATTTGGTTATTTCCTCAACAGGAGCTTCCCAGTGAGATGCCGTCTATCGCAGTGTCGGTCTCGCGGCTAACCGGGCAGTCTACCGAAGTTATCGGTATCTCTATCGGGATACTTATAGTGGCGGGAACCCTTGCCCACACTGAATTTCGACGCTCGTTCACCCATGTGTTTTGGGGTTTGATCGTGGGAGTTGCCATTGTTATTGGATGGGCCGGCACACAGTGGCTAGCAAGCAACGGTTTCGAAGCCACGCCCGTGGTAAGTCATACCTTTTCAGCACCAATCGGTGAGACAATGCTGTACGTCATGACCTCCTCTGGAAACAGTATTAGCTTTGGAACCGGCTCGGTCGTCGGCGTGCTTTTTGGCGCTTTCATCGGCAGCGTTTTCAAAGGCCACTTCCGTTGGGAGGCCTGCGATGATCCTCGCGAACTGCGCAGGCAAATCCTCGGGGCTTTCTTGATGGGCATCGGTGCCGTGGTCGCCTTAGGTTGCAGCGTTGGCCAAGGCCTCTCCGCATTTTCACTCCTTGCCTATAGCGCCCCGGTGACCTTCATAAGTATTTTGGTCGGTGCGGCGGCGGGCTTAAAGCAACTCATGCTCGGGTTTGCGCCTTCAAGCTGAAGGCGAACCGAAAACGCGGAACGACTTCAGCCCGCTTCGCCCTCGCAAAAACGGCGGTATAAAAGACCAATCAGCGCCAGAACCGTCGGGTCCGCAATCGAGTAGAACATCTGACGACCCTCCCGCCTCGACTGAAGCAGCCCCTCATCCTTCAACTTCGTCAGGTGCTGCGAAACGGCGGACTGGCTCGCGCCTACCCTTGTTTCAATTTCGGCGACAGAGAGCTCCTTATCAATCAAGCAACACAGCACTTTTAGCCTGTCACGATGCGCCAGTGATTTCAGAAATCGCGCGGCCTGATCGGGCGCATCGGACCCGTCGCCTGCAAAATATTGCAGGGCATCGTCAGGCATTAATGTCTGTCGTTCCATAAGAATATCCGTCCGCCACTTTCCCACCAAACGTAATCCTCAAATCGATATATTCAACTTGCATAATATAATTTCATCCTATTTGTTGACATATTATAAATTCTTAATATGTAATGTTTTGAGCAAAACGGAGAGACCAACATGCAACCGGATGTAACCCCCTTCTTTGACGAAGAGACATTCACCGCGTCCTTTGTCGTCACCGATCCCGAAACGAAACACTGCGCGATCGTCGATTCCGTTCTCGACTTTGACTATGCATCCGGACGGACAGATTTTCGCTCTGCCGATCAAATCATCAAATTCGTCCAGGACAGTGATCTGACCGTCGACTGGATTTTGGAAACCCACGTCCACGCAGACCACCTAAGTGCTGCGCCGTACCTTCAGGAGAAAATTGGCGGCAAAATTGGCATCGGCCGAAACATCACCATAGTTCAGGACACGTTTGGCAAGGTTTTTAATGCCGGAACTGAATTCGCCCGGGACGGCAGCCAATTCGACCGACTGTTTTCCGAAGGCGACACATTTTCTGTTGGCAACATCTTGGCATCGGTGCTGAACACGCCCGGGCATACGCCCGCCTGTCTCACCTACCTGATCAAGGATGCCGCCTTTGTCGGAGACACCTTGTTCATGCCGGATTTCGGAACCGCGCGCGCTGATTTTCCAGGCGGATCGGCCAATGCGCTTTACGCCTCTATCCAGAAGCTTTTCACACTGCCTGACGACACGCGTGTCTTCGTCGGGCACGACTACAAGGCGCCAGGCCGTAGCGAATTCGCATGGGAAACAACAATTGGCGAGCAAAGGACGCTGAACAAACATGTCGGCGAGGGACGCAGCGAAGATGACTTCGTGGCCATGCGGACCACGCGTGATGCCGAGCTTGCGATGCCAAGGCTCATCTTGCCGTCGCTCCAGGTCAACATGCGCGCCGGGCAGATGCCGCCAACAGAACCTGACGGAAACGTCTACTTCAAAATCCCTGTGAATAGGCTGTAATCCCATGATTGGTAATAGTTATCTCTTCGGCCTCGCCGGAGCGGTATACCTTTTAGGAAATGGTCGGATACTGGGTGCCAGCGCCACTATAGGCGGCTTGATCGACGGCTCGGGCCGCGCAGATTGGCGGGCCAGGTTTTTGTTCATCGCCGGACTTATTGCAGCACCATGGCTGGCCATCACCTGGCTTGGGCTGACCCCCACAACCCACATCAAAACCAATCGGACTGTGATCGTTGTGGCGGGTTTGTTGGTCGCAGTCGGCTCGCGCTTGGCGAATGCATACACCGGCGGCCACAGCGTCTGCGGCATCTCGCGCCCGTCTCTGCGTGGCTCTCCGCGAGGGATTTCCACCTCTTTGCCGGTGGCGTCAGCGTTCTCGACTTCAAGCATATTCTAGGAGTGATCTGATGCGCGCTCTTATCGCAACAATGGGTGGAAGTCTCTTCGGGCTTTGCCTTTGGGTCTCGGGCATGGTGGAAACCACCCGCGTGCTGGGCTGGCTCGATATCTTTGGCGCATGGGATCCGACGCTTGCCTTTGTGTTGGGTGGGGCGATCCTGGCGATGGCGATGGCGATGGCATGGCGGATCGCCAAACGCCGACCTTCGCCCCTTTCGGGCGGGTCATTCCTTGGCCGCCCTGGTCAGAAGTTCATTCCCGATCTTGTCGTTGGCTCGCTTCTCTTCGGTGCCGGATGGGGCTGGTCTGTGTCCCGGACCCTCGCTTGCGTCGCTGACTTTCGGCTGATCGCAAGGTCTTCTCTTCCTGGCTGCCATTATCACCGGAATGCTAGTAGCTGTCCCAGCACGCCGCCTTTCAACGCTAATTGAATGAGGTCAACTCATGACGATCACTCAGCTTCACCCGCAACTTTCGGTTGGTCGACAAATCACCCTAGATGAAATCCGCTCACTCGCGGCGTCAGGCTTTACCGACATAGTCTGCAATCGCCCAGACAATGAAATTGAAGACGGACCTCTATCGGCTGACGTTGCACAGGCGGCCAAAGTCGCGGGCCTGGGCTTTCACTATCTACCGATACGTCCCGGCGAACACCCGGTTGAGCAAGGGCAATCCATCGCCAAAATCGTCCAACGCCCAGACGCCCGTGTCTTTGCCTATTGTCGCTCTGGCGCGCGATCGACGCTTGCCTGGAGCATTGTAAGCCCACAGCAAAACTCAGTCCCGAACGTTTAGCCCTGATCGGACGGGTCCCAATACTTTTCAAATACAGAACCGCGAAAGGACGTAAAATGGTGACGCGTTATCTGCCCATCCTTACATGGGCGCGTAAATACAATCGCGAAACCTTTTCAGCTGATCTGGTGGCCGCGCTGATCGTGACGATCATGCTGATCCCACAATCGCTCGCCTATGCTCTTCTCGCGGGCCTACCGCCCGAGGTCGGACTATATGCCTCCATCGCGCCGCTGCTTGTTTACACTCTTTTTGGAACATCGATGACACTGGCTGTCGGCCCGGTGGCAGTGGCTTCGCTTATGACGGCCTCGGCCGTAGGCGAAATCGCCGCGCGCGGCACGCCCGAGTATCTCGGAACAGCGATCGCGCTCGCGCTCATCTCAGGGCTCATGCTGATTGCCATGGGCATTGCACGGCTTGGGTTTCTTGCGAACTTTTTAAGTCACCCCGTGATCTCCGGGTTCATTACCGCCAGCGCCGTGCTGATTGCTTTTGGCCAACTGAAAAATATACTCGGCATCCAGATCGAAGGCCACAATCTGGTCGAGCAGGTTCTGGACCTGAGCACAAATCTACCAGAGGCTGATTTCACAACCTTCCTAATCGGCGTTTCAGTTTTTGCATTTTTGGTCTGGGCACGGCGATCTCTGGCCCCACTCCTGACCCGCACCGGGGTATCAGCGCCCCTTTCCGGCAGTCTGTCCAAGGCCGCGCCTGTTGTCGCAGTGATAGCCTCCACACTTGCCGTCGTTGTCTTGGGACAGCACGCCCAAGGCGTCGCCATTGTCGGAGACATTCCCCGCGGCCTGCCTCGTCCGGCCCTGCCAAATCTGGACCTCGAGCTTATGAATACCCTCCTTTTCCCAGCACTGATGATCGGCGTTGTAGGCTATGTTGAAACGATCTCTGTCGCTCAGACGCTCGCTGCAAAAAGGCGCCAGCGCATCGACCCCGATCAGGAGCTAATCGCGCTTGGTGCCGCCAACGTCGGCTCGGCAATCTCCGGTGGATTCCCTGTCACCGGCGGTTTTTCACGCTCGGTCGTAAATTTCGACGCAGGTGCCAAGACTCCAGCCGCCGGCACCTTTACGGCAATTGGCATCGCACTTGCCACTGCGTTCTTCACGCCGTTTCTTTTCTTCCTGCCCAAGGCCACACTCGCGGCGACAATCATAGTAGCAGTCCTGTCTCTGATCGATATCGAAACGATCCGTCGCACTTGGGGCTACTCCAAGTCGGACTTCACCGCGATGCTGGGTACAATCATAGGCACGCTTGCGATGGGTGTCGAAATCGGAATTGCAATCGGAGTTATGGCGTCACTTGCGCTTTTTCTTAGCAGAACTGCGCGTCCCCATGTTGCGATTGTCGGACGCATCCCCGGCAGCGAGCACTATCGCAATGTCAAGCGGCACCAGGTCGAGACAACACCCGGCCTTCTATCAATCCGGGTTGACGAAAGCCTCTACTTTCCAAATGCAAAGTACCTTGAGGACGCGGTCAATGCAGCCGTTTCCGCTGATCCGAACATCCGTAATGTAGTCCTGATGTGCACGGCGATAAATTATATCGACAGCTCGGCTTTGGAAAGCTTGGAGCAGATTAATCTCCGACTTGAAGACGCAGGGATTAAACTTCACCTCAGTGAGGTGAAAGGTCCTGTCCTTGACCGCTTGGAGCGCGTGGATTTTCTTACAAACTTGTCGGGGAAAATATTCCTCAGTCAGTATCAGGCTGACCGATATTGCATCGGCTCGAACGCTGACACTTCGCAACCGAGCCAGTCGCGAAATCGATAAACGCAGACCCTGAACATTCCGAAGCGAAAGTGGGAAACGAACATACATCATCACCGCAAGGCGGATGATCTCTGGACTGGTTTTAAGGAACGAAATGGGCGGCGTTTTATTATCCCGCGAACTTAGGTCACCGCCCTTCCCGGCTCACGCAAATTTCCTCTTACAAAGCCGCGACGAGGGGCACAACGCAGCCAATTGCATCTACGCCCGGTAATGTTGAATTGGGCTCAGAGCATGCGTAATTGGGCTGTCTGTGTTCAGAGGTCGAGCTCGCGATAGTATCACAGGATAGCTGTGAACAAGGGAGATAGCTGGTGGAATACTTTGTTGGACTAGATGTTTCGCTTCGATCCTGTGCGCTTTGCATTGTTGAGAGCAAGGGCACGATGCTGCTTGAGCGAGCGCTCCCTTGTGAGGTCAGCGCAGCGAAGGTCCGATACGACCCCAAAACATCCCCTCGACGCCCCCTTTCTCTTGCGCGATGATGAGGCAGGCATTCGGGGCGTGGCCGTGGGAGGCTTGCTTCCTGTAAATCTGCGGCGATCACCTTGGCGCAGTGGAATTGAGCTATATGGAACAAAAGAGCGATGAACGGTTGAAGACGGCGCTTCTGCTGGTTGCTCTTGCGGGCCTTGTGTCAGGACTCGCCTTCTATTTCGCCGGCAGAGCGGTTGTGGCAGACACCGTTTGGTTTGTCGCAGTTCTTCCGGTTCTGATAGCCCTTTTGGTCGAGATCCTACGTAGCTTGATGCGGGGCGAGGTCGGGCTTGATATCGTTGCGGCTCTGTCGATGACGGCAGCTCTCGCGTTCGGCGAAACATTGGCAGCGGCTGTTGTGGCCGTGATGTATTCAGGCGGAACTTTCCTCGAAATCTTTGCCGAGGGCCGCGCGCGTCGCGACATGCACGACCTCTTGTCGCGCGTCCCCCGAACCGCAACCCGGCACCGGAACGGCGGCCTAGAGGAAGCGCCGCTCGATAAGATTGAACCTGGTGACCAGTTGCTGATCCGTCAAGGCGACATCGTGCCTGTGGATGGCTCAATCGCGTCTGAAAACGCATTCCTCGACACCTCCGCGCTAACCGGTGAGTCTCTCCCTGTACGTTTGTCTCGCGGCGCCGAGGCCATGAGCGGGTCCACAAACGCCGGCGAGCCATTCGATCTGACTGCGACGCGTCTTGCCACACAAAGCACTTATGCCGGGATCGTGCGCCTGGTCGAGGAAGCTCAGCGGTCCAAGGCGCCAATGGCGCGGCTGGCGGATCGCTGGTCTCTGGGATTTCTAGCTGTCACAGTTGCAATCGCTTTTGCTGCATGGTGGTTCACCGGCGACCCGATCCGGGCCGTCGCCGTGCTGGTGGTGGCCACGCCATGTCCACTGATCTTGGCCGTACCTGTCGCCCTGGTCGCAGGCCTGTCGCGCGCAACGCATTTCGGTGTGCTGATCAAGGGCGCTGGACCGCTGGAGGCGATGGCCCGCATCCGAATCCTGATCCTGGACAAGACTGGAACCCTGACCGACGGGCGCCCGCAGATCGTTTCGATAGACAGCTACGACGGTGCGGGCGAAGACGACATATTGCGTCTTGCGGGTGCGTTAGATCAGGCCTCGAAACACCCAGTCGCACAAGCCATAGTAACAGCTGCAAAAGCGCGCGGTCTCGTTTTGCCCGTGCCCTCTGAGGTCACGGAGATCCCGGGAGAAGGGGTCGTCGGAAGCGTCGAAGGACACAAGGTCATCGTCGGTGGCGACACTTTCGTGGGCAAGCTCGTTGGGCGAACTGCGGGTGACCATCCGGCTCTTTCTGCCGGCTCGGTCATCGTCGCCGTTGCGGTGGACGGCCACGTGGCGGGTCATCTCGTCATGGCGGACCCCCTGAGAGAGGGGGCCGGCATCATGCTTGCAGGGCTGCGCGAAGAGGGGATCGAGCGCATTCTGCTGGCAACTGGCGACCGGGTCGAGGTTGCGGAGCGCGTGAGCGAAGGCCTCGGCCTTGACGCGCTTCGTGCAGGCCTGACGCCTGACCAGAAGGTTCTTCTGGTCCTCACTGAGCGTAAAGATGGTCCAGTGATGATGGTGGGCGATGGCGTAAATGACGCGCCAGCGCTTGCCGCTGCAGACGTGGGCGTGGCCATGGGCGCCCGGGGCGCCGCCGCCTCGGCAGAAGCCGCGGATGTTGTGCTTCTGGTCGACCGTATCGACCGGCTTAGATCGGGGATTGAGATCGCCCGTCGGTCCCGACGCATCGCCGTCGAAAGCGTCGTCGCAGGGATCGGATTATCGATCCTCGGTATGACCGCTGCGGCATTCGGATACCTTACACCAGTTGAGGGCGCGCTGCTTCAGGAGGCAATCGACGTGGCTGTCATCCTAAATGCGCTTCGTGCACTACGCATTGTACCTCATGAATTGGGGGCTCCGGAGCCGAGCCAGTAGCGATCCGTCGGTTCGAAGCCGATGCAAAGCAAACTCCAACTCAGATGAGGTTGAATACAGCGATGAGAGGTGGTCCGAAATTCCGCGACCACCTCTCTCTCACACAACGCGGCCGTTCATATCTCTTTTCTAGCTCTGAAGAGTTCAACTGTCTCGCCTTCCGGTGTCTCACCAAAAATTTCCTCATTCAATTGCAAGGGGTTGACAGCTCTTTGTGTGATCATGGGGTCAGCGGCTCGGTTCCACGATCCAGAAGTGCGAGATAGTCCGAATAGGCATAGATGCGGCCACGCTGCTTTCCGGTGGTCTCACGCACGATGCCCAGTTCCTCCAGTTTCTCGAGCGCGCCGCTGGCGGTTGGAAAGGAGGTTTGCAGGCCGCCCGCGACCGTCTGGATTGTGACGATCGGCCGGGCCTGCATGAACTCGTGTACGCGCAGCGCCGATGGCGCCGAACGCCCCAGAGTACCAATCCGCTGTCGGTGGGCCTCGAACATGGCGATCAGGTCGCGTGCGGTCTGCGAGGCCTGCTCCGCCGTTTCGGCAACGCCGGTCAGGAAAAACTCCATCCAAGCCTCCCAGGCACCGGCCTGACGGACCTCCTGTAACAGCCGATAATAGTCGTCCCGCCGCGACTTCAGGAACAAGCTCAGATAGAGGATCGGCTCACGCAGTACGCCCGCCTCGACAAGGACCAGCGTAATCAGCAAGCGCCCCAACCTTCCGTTCCCGTCAAGAAACGGGTGGATCGTTTCGAACTGCACATGCGCCAGCCCCGCCCGGATGAGAGGCGGCATCCCGGCATCCTCTGCGTGCAGAAATCGTTCGAACGTATCGAGGCACTCGTCCAGCGCGTTTGGCGGCGGGGGCACAAACAGCGCATTGCCTGGTCTCGTGCCTCCGATCCAATTCTGAGAACGCCGAAACTCCCCCGGCTGCTTGGTCGCGCCGCGACCGGATTTCAGGATGATCCCATGCATTTCGCGGATCAGACGAAGAGACAGCGGAAACCCGCCACGGATGCGATCGACGCCATGCCCGATCGCGGCCACGTAGTTTGAGACCTCGGTAACGTCATCGAGCTCAACCGTCGGCGCTTCATGGTTTTCAAAGAGCAGAAGGTCAGACAAAGAGGATTTCGTACCCTCGATTTGCGACGACAGCAGCGCTTCCTTGCGGACATACATGGACAGGAAGAGCGGCGTCGACGGCAGAATGGTCGTCACACCGTCAAGACGTCCCACAGCAGCAATGGCGCGCTCGTAGACGCTCATCAGTTGCGGCAGTTCCAGAGGCGGCCTCGGTGGCAGAGGTGCCGGCACATAAGCGCGTACACGCTCACCGCCGACGCTTGTTTCAACGAAGGTGCCCAGTCTTTGATTGTGCTCTTCCGTCATCCTACGAACCTTTAATAGCCATACAGTCTTATTAAAGCAAAGCGCTCCAAACTTGAATAGCGGTCAACCGTAATTCAAGCTTCACGTGCTTTGGAGACCACAAACTGCATGGATCTCCTCTTTGGAACCCGCTTTCCGTTCAAACGCCAAACGAGCACGGCCAATCCATATTCCCAACGCCGGTTTGCGGTCGCGCGGCTGATCCCGTGCTCCCAGCAAATCCCCTTCTAGGCTTTTCGATTTGCACGAACCCACAGGATCTGCGCGATGTCCCGTTCCAGCGAGCGCAGCCAGAGCAACGCCTCCTCGGCTTCGTTGATCTGGCGCGGTCCTGGCCGGGGTCGACGCATATGCGGCTCCTGACCAACCTTGTCCGCCAAGCTGTGGAAATACTCGAGCCATGCGTTGAAGACGCCCTGTAGCATGACGCCGAGCAAGGTGCGGAAGATGAACCGTCCCTGGTTTACCGGAGAGTAAAACTCTCAAAGGATGAACCCTATGACACAGAGAAAGCACTCCCCGTCCTACACGGCTGAGTTCCGCACACGCGGCGTTCGGCTTTTCAACGAGAACCGTGCCGATTATGCGAGTGATAATGCAGCGTACCGGGCGATTGCGCCCAAGCTTGGCTGCTCACCGGACAGTCTGCGTGCCTGATGCCGACAGGCGGATCGCGATGCTGGCGAGCGGTCTGGGCTGACCAGCGAAGAGAAAGCGAGGCTCAAGGCCTTGGAGCGGGAGAACCGTGAACTTCGCCAAGCCAACGAGATCCTGAAGAAGGCATCTGCGTATTTTGCTCCCACTCTCACACATGCAAGCATGTGTTGCCGTGCAACGGGACGGAGCTCGACCGCCCGTTCAAGCGATGACCCGGTTCATTGAAGACCACCGCGCAGTGTTTGGTGTCGGGCCGATCTGCAAGGTTTTGCCGATTGCACCAGCAACGTATTACGCGCGGGCAGCGGTTATGCGCGATCCTGAACTGGCATCTGAGCGTGCCAAAAGTGATGTGATCGATTGCGAGGACATCGGGCGTATCTATAAGGCAAGCGGCCGACGTTACGGAGCCCGCAAAGTTTGGCATGTCTTGCGGCGCGAGGGCAATGATATCGCCCGCTGCACTGTGGAGCGCCTAATGAAAGCCATGGAAATACAGGGCGTTGTTCGGGGTGGAAAGGTTATCACAACCAATCCTGACGCAGCCCAGCCATGCCCTGATGACAAGGTAAACCGAGAGTTTGTCGCGCAGATGCCAAACCGGCTCTGGGTGTCTGACTTCACCTACGTCTCAAGCTGGCAGGGTATGGTTTACGTCGCTTTCGTCATTGATGTTTTTGCCCGCAAGATCGTGGGTTGGCGGGTTTCCACCTCGATGACGACAAGCTTTGTGCTGGATGCTTTGAACCAGGTAATTTGCCAGCGCTGCCCGTCAGAAGCGGACAACCTGATCCATCATTCGGATTGGCGTTCGCAATATCTGGCCATAAAATACACAGAACGATTGGCTGAATCCGGGATCGACCCTTCCGTTGGCAGCGTGGGCGATTCATACGACACCGCGCTGGCCGAAAGCACGATTGGCCTGTTCAAAACCGAAGTCATCAACTTCTTCGGCCCATGGAAATCCGTCGGACGGGTCGAAAGGGAAACCCTGAAATGGGTGAACTGGTGCAACACCGAACGCCTGCACAGCGCCATTGGATACATCACGCCACAAGAAGCCGAGGAGGCTTTCTATGCAAACATGAACGCCCTTGATAATGTCGCCTGACATTTGAACAAAACACTCTCCGGTAAACCCGGGGCGGTTCAGTCCGGCCGCACCTAACAGGCTCAAGAGATAGATAATCCCTGCCACGATCCCGACCAAGATTAGGATCATGACGATCGGGCCAAGGATCATACCAAACCCTCCCCACTGGCTGTTGCCCCACATCATGTCATGTCCATGACTGAATGGACCGTATCGGTCCGGGATTTCCCCAACCTGTGCCATCGCAGACGTTGCGGCCACCTATTAAGTGCAAAATTATATTGGCAAAACGGCGTACAGGCCCTGAGTGCAGGCCCTGATCTGTATCAAGACGGCAGTGACGAAGTACTCTAGCATGCAGCGGAGATACGCAGGCGTGGATTGTAGAACGAACCCTCTGATTTGGCCGCGCAAGGCTGATTTCAGTGCCACATCGCCAGTTCAGCGCCTCCCAAGCCTAAAAATAAGGATTAACTTCAGTGAGCTACACGATCAACCGCATGTTCAACGATGCCACACTCGACGACATCGATGCCCGCACCCGAGCCGCCCTGGCGGACAACGGCTTCGGCGTCCTGACCGAAATCGACGTCCAGGCGACAATGAAGAAGAAGCTCGATGTCGAGATGTCGGCCTATCGCATTCTCGGTGCCTGCAACCCGAAGATGGCGCATCAGGCGATCGTAATCGAGCCGCGGGTCGGTGCGATGCTGCCCTGCAACGTCATCCTGCGCGAGGTCGAGGGCGGTGTTGAGGTCAGCGCCATCGACCCGGTGGCGTCGATGCAGGCGATCGACAACGCCGAATTGACGGCCGTCGCGGGCCAGGTCCGCGACCTTCTGGCGAAAGCCGTCGAGGCGCTCTGAGATGAGCCTGCGCGCCGCCATTCTCGCGGCGCTGGCGATCCTCGCGATCGTCCTGCTCGGCGTGTGGCAGTTCACGCCATCGGTGTTCAACGAGGCACGCGGACTGATGGACGGTGAGCGCCTCGATATGCTGGTTGCGCGCGCTGGCCTCTGGGGGCCTGTTGTGATCGTCACGCTGATGACCGTCGCGGTCGTGGCGAGTCCGATCCCGAGTGCGCCGATCGCGCTGGCCGCCGGGGCTGCCTACGGACATCTCTGGGGGACGGTGCAGGTGGTGATCGGCGCAGAGCTTGGGGCGCTGATCGCGTTCGGTCTGGCGCGAGTTCTGGGGCACGATGTCTTGCGGCGGGTGTTCGGTGATCGGGTGGACGCCGGTCTGCTTGGGTCGCAGACCGCATTGACGGCAACTGTCTTTGCCAGCCGCCTGATGCCCTTCGTGTCCTTCGACATGATCAGCTACGCAGCCGGACTTAGCCGACTGCATGCCTGGCGCTTCGCGCTAGCGACACTGGCTGGCATCGTTCCGGCGAGCTTCCTGCTCGCCCATTTCGGTGGCGAGGCGGTCAGCGGAGACCTCGGGCGGATGACATGGGCGGTGCTCGGCCTCGGCCTGGCCACCGGATTGCCGCTGCTCTGGCTTGCCACTCGACACAAAGCCGAAAAGGACTCCTGATGGCGCACGCCTACAAGAAAAACAGCATCACCCTGCCCGGCGCAGTGGCCATGGGCACCGGCGTGATGATCGGCGCGGGCATCTTCGCGCTGACCGGGCAGATCGCCGAGCTTGCAGGGCCGCTCTTCCCGCTGTCTTTTGTCGTTGGCGCAATCGTGACCGCGTTCAGCGCCTACACCTAAATCAAGATGTCGAACGCCTTTCCGTCTGCGGGCGGACTCGGGATGATCCTGACGAAAGCCTACGGGCCGACGACGGTCGCGGCAGGCGCCTCGCTCCTGATGGCGCTGTCGATGGTCATTAACGAAAGCCTCGTCGCGCGCACCTTCGGGACTTACACGCTCCGGGCCTTCGGAGGCGATACGGACAGCGTTCTCGTGCCGGTTCTCGGCGTCGCGTTGATCGTCTTTGCCTATTTCGTGAACGTCTCCGGAAGCCGCTCGGTCGGACTTCTGTCCATCATCATGGCGGTGCTCAAGGTTGGTGGCATCGCGCTGTTCGGTGTTTCCGCGCTTTGGGCCAGCGGTCTGTCATTCGAGGCGACGGGTGGAGACGCGGGCACCACCGGCTTCCTGGCATCCGTCGCGCTATCGATCCTGGCCTTCAAGGGCTTCACCACGATCACAAACAGCGGTGCCGAGATCACCAAGCCACATCAAAACGTGGGCCGGGCCATTGTCCTGTCCATTGCGATCTGCGTGGTCGTCTATCTTCTTGTCGCCTTCGCAGTCGGCTCCAGCCTGCCGCTCGACCGCATCGTCGCGGCAAAGGACTACGCGTTGGCCGAGGCGGCCCAGCCCGCGCTCGGACAGACCGGCTTCTACCTGACGGTGGCACTTGCACTGGTCGCCACGGCGTCGGGTCTGATCGCCAGCGTGTTCGCGGTCTCGCGGATGCTGGCGCATGCTGACCGACATGAAGATGATTCCGCACAGCCATTTCGGCATGCCAGGCACGATCAAGGACCACACGCTCGTCTATACCGTCGTGATCGCGGGCTTTCTGACAGTTTTCTTCGACCTCAGCCGGATCGCCTCGCTTGGCGCCTTCTTCTACCTGGTGATGGACATCATCATCCATTTGGGCGTCTTCCGGCAGCTCCTCGAGGAAATCGGCGCACGGGGCTGGGTGCTGCTGACAGCCATCGTGCTCGATGCCGTGGTGCTGGCCGCCTTCGCCGCGATGAAATGGCAGTCCGACCCGCTGATTGTCGTGATCGGCCTCGTCGGCATGGCGCTGGTGTTCCTGTTCGTGCGGGTGTTCCTCGCGCGCAATCGCGTCAGAGAAGACGATCACGACCACCATCGAAAGTGACTTGAGCTTCCAGTCGCTGGAGGCGTAAAACTGCGACAGACCCAGAAAGGTTCGCACAGCATGGACCACGACCATCATCACGCGGTACCCGACATTCCGGCAGGAGCCGAGACGGCAAAGGACCCGGTCTGCGGGATGACGGTCGCGGTCAAGCCCGACGGGCGGCACGCGAAGTTTGGGGACGAGCCTTTCCATTTCTGCTCCGAGAAATGCCAGACGAAGTTCAAAGGTGACCCGTGGTTCTATGCAACGGGCCGGAGCTCTGAGCGCCCAAAGGCAACCCCTGCGAACGTCCAGTACACCTGCCCGATGCACCCAGAGATCATCCGCGACGCGCCCGGAGCCTGCCCGATCTGCGGCATGGCGCTGGAGCCGATGCTGCCCTCGGACGAACCCAGCGTTGAGCTGACCGACTTCACCCGCCGAATGTGGATCTCGGCAGCGGCGGCGGTGCCGCTGATCGTCCTGACCATGGGCGGGCTGGTCGGCCTGCCGGTGCGCGACTGGATCGGGCATCAGACCGCCAGCTATCTGGAGTTCGTGCTGGCGACGCCCATCGTACTTTGGGCGGCATGGCCGTTCTTCAAGCGGGGCTGGGATTCGATCGTGAACCGCTCGCCCAATATGTGGACGCTGATTAGCCTCGGCGTTGCGGCGGCCTATCTCTATTCGATCTTCGCGACGTTTCTGCCGGGCCTTTTCCCCGAACAGTATCGAATGGGCGCGGGCGTTGGCACATACTTCGAGGCGTCGGTGGTGATTGTTGCACTGGTCTTTGTTGGCCAGGTGCTGGAACTTCGAGCCCGCGAACGCACGGGTGACGCGATCCGCGCGCTTCTCGACCTCGCGCCCAAGACCGCGCGGCGCATCCTGCCCGATGGCACGGAATATGACGCGCCGCTCGAAAACATCATGGAAGGCGACCGACTGCGCGTGCGCCCCGGCGACGCGGTTCCGGTGGACGGGACGGTGATCGAGGGGCGATCCAGCTTGGACGAAAGCATGCTGACCGGCGAGTCGATGCCGGTGGAAAAGGGCCCCGGCGATGCTGTGACCGGCGCCACGATCAACAAGAACGGCTCTCTGGTGATCGAAGCGGGCAAGGTCGGCGCCGATACCGTGCTGGCGCAGATCGTCACGATGGTGTCGAACGCGCGGCGGTCCCGCGCGCCGATCCAGGGACTGGCGGACCGGGTCTCAGCCATATTTGTGCCGACGGTCGTGGGGACTGCGATCTTTGCCTTCGTCGTGTGGATGATCTTCGGGCCCGAACCTGCGCTGGTCTTTGCCATCGCCTCCGCCGTGTCAGTGCTGATCATTGCGTGCCCCTGCGCGCTCGGGCTGGCCACGCCGATCTCGATCACCACGGCGGCGGGACGCGGCGCGCAGGCGGGCGTGCTGATCAAGGACGCTGAGGCGCTGGAACGCATGGCGTCTGTCGATACCTTGATCGTCGACAAGACCGGCACGCTGACGATGGGCAAGCCGACGCTGACCGACACGGTGGCGCTGGGGGAATTGGCCGAGGCGGACCTTCTGTCGCTGGCCACTGCGCTGGAACGCGGGTCCGAGCATCCTCTGGCCGAAGCGATCGTCGAGGGCGCCGAGGCACAGGGCGCCGCCCGGCAAGAGGCCGCCGACTTCGAGGCAATCACCGGCAAAGGTGTGCGCGGACAGATCGGTGGGCGCGCAGTCGCGCTCGGCAACACGGCGATGATGCAGGACATGGGCCTGGACGCGACGGAGGCCGAAGCACAGGCCGACACACTGCGCGCCGAGGGCAAAACGGCGATGTTCATCGCGGTTGATGGCGCGCTCGCAGGAATTGTGGCCGTGGCTGATCCGATCAAGGACAGCACCGCACAGGCGATTAAGGAACTTCATGCCCAAGGGCTGCGCGTCATCATGGCGACAGGCGACAACGAGCGCACGGCACAGGCCGTTGCGGGGAAGTTGGGCATCGACGAGGTGCGCGCGGGCATCCTCCCCGAGGCAAAGAAGGACCTGATCGACCAGTTGCGCCGCGACGGCCACAAGATCGCCATGGCAGGTGACGGCGTGAACGACGCCCCCGCACTGGCCGCCGCCGACGTCGGCATCGCCATGGGCACCGGAGCCGATGTGGCGATGGAAAGCGCAGGCATCACGCTGCTGGGCGGCGATCTGATGGGCATCGTGCGGGCCCGGAAACTGGCCCGCGCCACCCTGCGCAACATCAAGCAGAACCTGTTCTTCGCCTTCGCGTACAATGCACTTGGCGTGCCCATCGCCGCGGGACTGCTCTACCCGGTGACCGGCCTACTCCTGTCGCCGATGATCGCGGCGGCGGCGATGAGTCTGTCTTCGGTTTCTGTCATCACCAACGCGCTGCGGCTGCGGCGGATCGGGCTGTGAACGGCTGACCATGGCTGAAGAACCGAACCGCTGGGAAATCGTCTATAAGAACAAGGAAAAGGCCGAGACGCGTTGGTACGAGGATCGTCCACAGGTCTGGCTCGGGTGCCGTCAGACCGATGCGAACCAGTCTCTGCAAGGACAATAAAGCTGCCGATTACGCCACGCCGCGTTGGCGCCACTCGGAGAGAGCAGCGGCCCCTTGTCATGGTTTGCAAGCAAACCACTGTCAGGCAGCGGGTGCGCGTTTTCGACCCGATTATTTTCCCAGCGGCCCGTTTCCTGCCGGTTGGC
>NZ_CALJXO010000306.1:0-3648 GCF_937988555.1 uncultured Boseongicola sp.
CGAGTATACATTATGTGGCGACGGTATCACGCCTATGTCTCAACACTCAACAGCATTACGCCTATAGCGTGTGACGACACGATTTGCAAAAATCGCTGAGGACGACCATGCTATGCCCCTGAAAAGTAACGACCAGATCTCAACAGCATGCTCAAAACTGGCGCTGAACTGTCGAAGTTGGGTGATCCGAAAGGCCGCTGCCCGAACGTATGACCAGCTTTGGCAGGCCGTTGGCCACATCTGCGACCTGTTCAGCGACGAGGAATGCTACAATATTTTCAAAGCTGCTGGATACGGAACCGATTAAACCCGACACGCTCTAGATCGCTTAGGCCGCACTTGCACGACAGAGGCAACTCGCGCGTATTGGTATGTCTGCACGGGCCACGGCCTGGTCGAGCACCAGCTTGATATGTGGCAACTCGACTTCTTCACCGCGACGCATCAGGCACTCGTGTAAGCCGTGAAGCGCCCAGACGTTCCGCGGGTGCTGGCTCGGACGGGGGAGTTTGCCATCGACACCAAGGTCCGCTCGATAAACTGCCTCGGCCTCTTCGTATTCGCCAGATTCCAACAGAAGCGCGCCCAAGGCATGCCGGGTTGGTTGAGGCCAGGACCAGGGCTCTTCGGGAGTGGGCAAGACTTGGTGGTCAAGCGGCCATTTTTGTAACAGTCAGCCTGCCGTCAAGGACTGCGGCCCTAGTGACGGCGACGCGATGCACCCTTTCGGAGACCATCGCATGCGCCGCCGCTTGCCCATTCGAGTATTCCCGATGTCATCGACACAACCCTCTGCGCGGGATGACGAGACTGCGAGTCCGTTTCGATATCGGTGACCATAATTCACCAGCGCGTCGAAGTTGTTGGAAAGATAGAAATAGAGCGCTTGGCATCGAGCTTTGACGCGTCTGCCCGCTTCCCGTTGGCCTTTGGTTTCGGTGTGCAAACGGTCGCAGTCGATCTCAAGAACCTTGAGGATTGTCGCGGCTGTCATCACTTTTCCATGCCAGAGGTACCAACGCAGTGTCTCGGACGGTCGCTCGAAGAGTTGCGGCAACCCTGAAAACCCCTTCGTTTGCAAAAGTCCTCGCACGGCGTTCTCGATATGTTGAACCCGCATCGAAATGTGCCACCAATCAAAGATGTGGGTGACGGGGCCTTGAACGGCACGCCGCACAAGATTTGGCAGGGCAGGCTCCCCGTCTGAAATCACGGTCACTTTGCTCTGACCGTCCCAGCCTTGCGCGATCAGGTCATGTCGGAGTTGCTTTGCAGGAGATTTGGCGGCTTGCTGCACAAGACCGAAGCGTCGGCTCATGTTGGCATTTTCCACCTTACCGACCACAACATCCAGGTGCCGCTTCTGGTATTCCGGACGACATCTAATATGTGCACCGTCCAGGAAAACGGTCAATGTAGATGATTTGGTGCTCGCGTTATTGTTCCCATACCCTTCGTCGGCAACGTCAAGCTTCTCAGAAATGCGTCCCAAGCGATTTCGGACTGTCGTGTTTGACTGAGGCGCGCACGGCAAGAACATTTCGAGCAACCGGGCTGCCTCTCAAAACGAATGACGCGACCCCAACTCCGCCTGAAGGCGCAGTAGTTCGGGTGTCGCGCGATCCGGAAACAGCGCGTTGAATGGCAAAAGAAGAGCGACTTTCGCGGCGACCGCGTCTGATTTGCAGGCACACTGTCGTAGCCGCGGCGCCTTCACCCGAAAACGGCCATACAAAGTGTCGAGTGTGCGACCTCGATCGTCATGGACCCCACAACGCTTTCCGCAGTCGTCGCAAATTCGGCTTGCCGCCAGCGCTTCATCGATCTGGCTTTGAAGGATCGCCTCCTGCAATCGCCCCAACAAATTCTTGGCTTCGACAATGCGCAAACCCAAGCACTCTGGTTCTAGGTTGTCAGGTGCACGGCAAAGACGACCGATATTGCGCCTCTGTG
Organism: uncultured Boseongicola sp.; assembly: GCF_937988555.1. Lineage (NCBI taxonomy): Bacteria > Pseudomonadati > Pseudomonadota > Alphaproteobacteria > Rhodobacterales > Paracoccaceae > Boseongicola > uncultured Boseongicola sp. Next base: position 1,954 of record NZ_CALJXO010000306.1, read on the forward strand.
TTTCTCCATCTTCAAATGTTGTTTCGACAACAATGCGCACATCCATGGTAGGCCCCGCCTCGCTCCAAAAGCCTTACCCTAACACGGCGTCCACCAAGTTTTGCCCACTCCCTCGACTATTCAAACCGTCTCTTCCTTGCCATACCCGACGATGACGGCCTCGCCCGACATCGCTTCGGTCACGCCTGTGTTGGTGCCAAGTTCTTCTAGCGTATCACGGAAGGTGTCGAGCGCGCGGATCATGACCGGACCGGCTGCAGCGATCGCCTGCGCGTTTTGCCATTCACCGATGAGGCAATAGTTTCGATCGCCGGTACTGACGATCGAGATTTTCTTGAGACCTTCCATCGCTTTGGGGTCGACCTGCCAGTTCCTGTCGATGAAATCCTTTTCGCGTCCCTCTTTCACCCGCATCCGAACGACATTGTAAGCTGTCATGGTTGTCTCCTTGTTTTTCTGTCCGTCGTAGAACTTGCAGCGACCGGATTTTCCCAGGTAAGTCCCACCACCCGCAAACCGGCGGGTGATCAGGCACGCCGGACCTGACCTCCAGTCAAGTCTTTCGGTTCAATGCAGAGCGGAGCGTCACAGCACCGACAATCAGCAAAACCAAGACCCAGAACCACCATGCGGCATCCCAAGCGCCAAGTCCGATGGCCAGAAAAATGACACCGAACACAAAACTAAAGAGCCACTTTGAACGGTATTTAGGCGTCTGAAGCCTTATGACGGCACATACGAGTGCGAAGGCACCAATTCCCACGAAAAAGACGCCCCCGCTGTCCCACCAACTGGACGACCCAGGCCATCCGATGTTCGCGAAAAAAAGCACCACGGCACCCCAAATGAAGGCCGCGCCCCACCAGATGCCGTCTATCCGGTCCATGTGCATCCATTCGAAGTCGCCGTTCTTGATGTTTCGATCGCTTGACATTTCTGAACCCTCTGTGCGGATGAAGTCCGCAAGCATGCCCAGTCATAACTGAGGACCGCTGGGCCGGATTGATCTTCGTCAATGGTGCGGTCATGCGTGGGTTTAATCTGGCAACAGGCCGCGAACGCGCGATTTCACCACAAGCGAAAGGAAAAGTGGACTGATATCGCGCCTCTGAATATTCCCATCTTCAAATGTCGTTTCGACAGTGATCCCTACCTTCATGGCCGGCCTCGTCTTGTTCCCAAAACATTACCTTATCTCAAAGACCACCAAGTTTTGCCCACTCCCAGGATACAGTGACATCAATAAAAAAATACCCTCTGATGCGCAGCAACAAAGAGTATTTAGTTAGTGTACCGAAGGGCTACAAAAAGTAACTATAAAATAGTAGCCCAATTACTTTTGGTTGGCAAGGGCGCGCCGCAATAGTCTCACAGTGAGCCCACAATGCCGACCTTACATAGAATCAGGATCCGCTACCGCGCGCTGTCGAGCCATAGAAGACTCGCCGTCCAAGTCCAAAGCGCGCGTATTTGACTCTACGCACCGATCGCCGGACAAATCATACCCTACAGGGCACGTGCCAGCACCAGACTTGTCAAAAGTCGGCTGTGGCGAAACCATCATGGCAGGCTCTTCTTGCTGGCTGCAAGCGGCCAAGAAGACAGCTGTGCCAACTACGGCTATCACATTCGTAAGTCTCATTCCTAACTTCTCCCTTCTGGTTCATAAGATTCAAGCGTTAGCCAATCAATTCG
>NZ_CALJXO010000307.1:0-2607 GCF_937988555.1 uncultured Boseongicola sp.
ACCGAAGTCACTGCCTGGTTCCAAAACCGAAACAACGCACAGACAAAAACCAAATGGCACTTCACTACTGAGGATGCCAGAACAAAGCTCCTGCACCTATACCCGCAAATTGACTGAATCACGGGACTAGGACGAGCGTTAGAAACTCAGCGCGGCGCCGTCAGCACGTGGATCGGTTGCAGTCTCAACCAAGCCGTCTGAATGCAAAACAAGCGCACCTGCATGACCTGTCAAATCGCTGAATTCAGGCAGCAATTCAACATCATGCCCGGCATTTTTTAGCGCCATGACCAGATCGGGGTCAAACCTTGCCTCAAGCTTCAGGGATGTGGTGTCATCTCCCCATGTCTTGCCCAATAGCCAGCGCGGTGCAGTAATCGCCGCCTGTAAATCCATCCCGAACTGAACGTAGCGTGTAAAGACTGCCGATTGTGTCTGCGGCTGACCTTCGCCGCCCATCGTGCCATACGACATGACACGCCCGTCATTTAGAACGGCAATGGCGGGATTGAGCGTGTGAAAAGGTTTGCGCCCCGGGCCGACCTGATTGGGGCCTGGGCCCAGTGAAAAGCCAGCCCCCCTGTTTTGGAAAAACACACCTGTGTCTGGGCACGTCAGCCCTGAACCAAACTCCCAAAAAACGCTTTGGATAAAGCTGACAACGGTTCCTTCGCTGTCAGACGCCCCCATCCAAATTGTATCGCCCTGTGCGGGTTCATATGGCCAAGACAACGCCTTTGCAGGATCGATCTGGGCGGCCATCGCATCGAGTTGGGCGGCCTCAAGCCAGTCTTGCGCATGGACAGCCATGTGGTCTGGATCACCCAGTTCCGTAGTGCGCCGGATAAAGGCCTGTTTGGTGCATTCAATCAATCCGTGCAGATGATCAAATCCTTCGCTCTCGGTCACGCCAAGCCTGTCAAAAAGCCCAAGTATCATAAGGGACGCAACACCCTGTGTCGGCGCCGTCATGTTAAAAAGTTGCCCCTGTGACGTCTTCAGGGTCAGCGGCGTAACCTCTTGCGCTTGATATGCCGCGAAATCCGACGCGCGCAGCGGGCTGCCGTTTGCTTCAAGATAGGCGGCATGGGCGCGTGCGGGAGCGCCCTCGTAAAAGCTGCGCAACCCGTTTTGGGCAAGATGTTCAAGCGTATCGCCAAGGGCGTATTGCACCAGTTTTTGGCCAGCACGTGGGATAGCGCCATCAATCAGATAGGTTGCTGCAAACCCTGGCACATCATGGAGGCCGTTCAGTTTTTCTGCTGTGCAATTCGCCTGATTGCTGGTGACTGCGATGCCGCCTTTCGCGTGACCGATAGCGTCTTTTAATAGAAGCGCCAAAGGCAGCCTTTTGTCTTTCGCTACCAAGGACAACGCCTCGTCCCATCCACTGATAGTCCCAGGAACAGTCAGTGCCGCAAGTCCACCCCGTGCAGGGATACTGTCTGTATGGGTCTTCGACGCGTAGAATTCTGGCGTTGCAAGCGCTGCTGCGGTGCCGCAGGCGGAAATGCCGATAGGCGCTTTGCCGCGGCGCTTGATCACCCAAAACCCGTCGCCACCAATCCCGTTCATGTGGGGATAGACCACAGCGATTGTTGCGGCAGCTGCAACCATCGCCTCGATCGCGGTGCCACCCGCCGCAAGGATGTCGCGCCCCGCAAGGGATGCCGCGCGGTGCGGTGCAGTCATACCACCGCGTAGGCCAAGTGAAGATTTCAACATGTCGTTGTCCCATTTTTAGGGACGCAGCGCGCCCCTTAAGTGCCTTAAAAGTATCCCTGCGAAACAAGGTTTTGCATGTCCGCTGTTTGCAATGACCACGCATCTTGTAGCACCATGAAGTCTTCGGTCCGCCACTATTTTCATCGCCTGTGATCGCGTTTGATGGAAAATGTGGAGTTTAGACGCGAGGCAATGCCCTATGCCGGTAGGTGGTCGTAAAAACAGGTTTAACCTTTCAGCCATCGTAAGAAGAAACATCAACTTAGATCCGATGATGTCTGAATTTTTACTGAAATTCTGGGGGCAGTTTACCAATGGATACCAACATTCCCGAAATCATGGCTGAGGTCGCGGATGCCTTTCAAGCCTATGAGGCGGCCCTTACCACCAATGGCATTGTCACATTAACTCAGATCAACTGAATTTGTTGGCATTATCCCAGATTACGCAGCCACTATTTCGAACCATTCAGTGAATGCCTTGGCGCGCGTTTGATGGAGAGTTCTTCGGGAGACCAGATGGCGCTGCAAATTGAAATGGTTGTAAATGGCATCGTGGGCGGACAGAAACCGTTGCATTGACCCGGGCGATTTGAACCGTCCCATTCGGCGTTCTCGACGTCGGGTTGGCCTCCTCTCATGGTTTTGCAAACAAACCACTGCCGGGCAATGGATGTGAAACCTCTGCCTGATTGTTCAATCGAACGCCCGCGACATGAAGCTGGGTCAAACCAAGCTCTCGAAGCGCCGCAGAATATGAACCCAGTTTGTCAGTGACAATTTCATCCGGAATGTACATCTGCTTTTTCAGGAGTTTCCGCATGAGCTTAAGGGCCGTGCGCTTGTTTCGGCGAGATTGGGCCAGGACTTCAAGGACTTCGCC